>NZ_RZOS01000033.1:0-27029 GCF_004022605.1 Mesorhizobium sp. M4B.F.Ca.ET.089.01.1.1 | reverse complement strand
CAATAGTTGCAGCAGCGCGATACCCTCCGGTGGGGTAGCGGCCTCGCCCATACCCAAGGGCCCACGCTCGGCCACTAATAGAGCCTCTTTCGTGTAGCGGTAGCGGCTGGATTGGCTTCGTGGGGTGCGGTGGTGTAGGACACCGGGCCGAGCCGAACGCCGTTCCAGCCACAGTCCATTTTGTCAGGCAAAACGAACGTTGCCATTTGACAGAGCCGCAGTTCTAGCTTGACTAACTTTCGCGCTCCATCTTCGACGCGCTATTCTTCCGAGAAGAAGTCCTCGTCCAGCCTCTATGGCGAGGCTGACGCGAACGCCGAGGCCGTGTTCGATCATAAGAACGGCGAGGTTCTGCCCATTGATCAAGATCACTTGGGACAGATGCTTACGAAATCTCTGGCCTGGGCTGAGTGTGGGGTAGTGACAAACACGCCCTTGGTCGCCCGCAAGCCAACTAGGCTGCCACAAAGGCCTGAACGTCGGGCGGCCCGACGGTATTGGTGGACGCTTACCGTTCCGCCTGCACATAGACTCTGTCGAGCCCGAGGCGGTCCTCGTTCACGACTCCATCGATCCAGCTTGGCCGCTGTTCTGGTTTGTAAATTCCCTGAATAATGGATTGGACGTGACCGATAAAGGGCTCGCCTACCTAGCTGAGATTCCTTTCTGGCTTTTTACTGAATCACGCCTCGTACTGATAGTTCGTCCAGACGAGATCGTTTCAACTCATCGGGGATAAAGTTAATTTGCTCGTCTAGCTCGACGAGAAAGTCCTCGAATTTCCTATTAATTTGCTCTATGCCGAACTTCTTGGAGTACATCCTTTTCACTTGTGGGTCGTTCCGAGGAAAAACGGCATACCATGGAATTCCACTGTGCTTCTTCCTTATGGAGTACAGCTCGGCCGCGATGTCCATGTCGCCAAACGAGTACCCAATTAGCAGAACGCATGTTGATGAAAACGCTGTCATCGCTTTTTGAAGCATATTTCTATATTCTGTAATCATTTCCAAATAGTCGAACTGCGTAATTACTAAGCCGCCTTGCCCGATTGGCTGATTCGCATGCGTTAGGCTCCCATGCGGTTTGTACAGCGCGGTTCGCGGCTTGATTGGATCTCTGGAGCTGCAAATTACATCGAGAACACCCGGTTGGCTCTTGTATCCAAGTTCAATTAACTCATCGTAATTCGTCGTGAACATTGCCGCTGGTCCCATAAATGGCATGACTAGATGCTGCCAAAGCGGTTTATCACACGAGAAAACGTCGACCAGATATTCGCTCAACGCTGTCCGCCCGGTCTTCTCTTCAATTATGGCAGACGCGTGTTCAAGAGACATGAGCCTTAGTTCGGCAGGATCAAAACTCTTGCCGGCGCCGCTATGTTTGAACCGCTGCCAAAGGTTATTTCGGAGTTCGTAGGCGCTTGGCAAAGCCGCGCCGGCAGCATTACGTGCACCAATGGAGGCTCCTGCTCCTAAGAAGATGACCAAGCGGGAGCCGAAGAGGCCCCAGTTATCCGCGAATTCTGTGAGTGTTTCATCTCTTTGATGCATCGTTCACCTTGGAGGGGCATGCAAATCATGCCAGTTTGGGCCGCCACAGTATCTTCCGGGCTGCTTATCCGTAAACAGGGAACACCGTCTTGGCCGAAAAGAAAATCGGGAACCGCTATCGTCTGTCGAGGAAGATCCTTCCAGGCGATCCAATTCGCGGAGTACCGGAGCTTTGGACCGCTCACGATGGCGGGGATGTCTACTACATCAAGCTCTGGAAGCGGCGAGGAGATGACCGATCCGATGTTCGGGCGCTTTGGAACAGAGAGGTGCGCGGGCTCACTCGGCTTCAGGGGTATCCGGGTGCTTCTGAGTTATTTGTAAGGCTTCACGACCTCAGTGCAGATGAACAGCAATACTACGCCGTTCTGGATGGCGGCAGGCGCGTCCTCCTTAGTGAACTTCTCCGGGACAGAGCGCGCACCCCATGGCTCCTAAACTTATCCGAAGCCGGCAGGCGCCGACCCATCTGGGAGGGCATTCTTCGAATTGCTGAAGCGATATCGATCCTCCACGGAGAAGGGACGCTCCACCGGGCGCTTTCAGCTCAATCAGTTTTCGTTGGCCCTGATGGAGAGGGCGATTTCAGACTAAGTGGGTTCGAGTGGACCATTCGTGTCGCCGGAGGCGGAGGGCCTGCACCAAGTGTTGCCGGCAAGTCAGGGCTGATGGCTCCCGAGCTAGCCAGATCCGACCCGGAGTATTCAACGGCTACGGACTGGTTTGACCTGGGACTGCTCGCGGCCGGGGTGTTGGGGGCGTCCACGGGTAGGCTAAAAAAGCTTGAGAATCTGCGTTCGTCCATTGACGACTTTCGAGCCCTTCGCGTGGGAGAGAAGGATCTCATTCAAAAGTTAATATCCGACAGCCCCAGCGAGCGGGCCGGCTCGTCGGATGAGGTGCTCAGAGAAATTAGGAACATTGTTAGAGACCTTTCGGTCGCGTCTGCGGGGCCTGGGCGGCCGCTAGTACTAGCGCTCCGTCTGCAATCAGACTTGAACATATCCAAAGCCGTGGAGATTGCCTCGCAGGGTAGGGCGCCAGCGAGCGACCCGTTAGCTCAGCGTCAGTGGATAAAAGACGACCTTCGGGGCGATTTGCGAGTTACGGCCAGGCGAGCATCAAATCCTGTTTTCATTTTGCGGGGTGACAGGCTGGAGTATCGAGTCAAACCTTGGAAGGTCGGCGACCTGGAGACGTGGGATATAGGCTTTTGCGAATCTATTGAGGCAGTACCATCAACGGCAATCGACGATCAGACATTTGGCCTCGGTCAGAGGAAGCTTGAAATTCTTCCATTTTTTGATGTCAAGAAGACAACACAGAAGATTCGAGATAGGAGCGCTCCTTGGAATAAAGTTTTCCCGCTCGGTCGGCAAAAGAAGTCATTAGAACCACATCTTCAAGATGTGCACGACTTTTTCAGAATCACGCAGCAACTCGAGACAGCGATTACGTCAGCGCAAATATGCCAGATGTCAGTTGTATCGATAACGAGAACGGCGAACGAGACAGTTCTTGAGGTGACGCCGAAAGATGAGCCTGAGCGAAACCTTTTGGCCCAGCATCTTGGCTTAGCAAATCCGTCTCAGCAACTCAGAGATTGGTTCGATCTGGGCGCGGAGTCGGTGTCTGCTGACGACGACAACGACCGAAAGAAACATACCTACCAATTTCTAGAGCGAAGAACCATCGACAGCGAAAGCAGCGCAGTGGAATGGCGATTCTTGCGGGCAAGCCACGACCCGTCAGGCGTGCGCTACTTCTTTCGATGCAACGTTAGCATCACGATCCGACCCAAAGTAGTTTACTTGGCAAGAGGCTACGGGGGGACCATAGCCCAGCTTCGGCGACGGCACGAAGCCATTGAGGAAATGCGCTACCATGAAAACCTCTTGCGACTTATCTCTGACCCAAAAGGTGTCAGCCGTGTAAGCGGTGAGGGACTTCCACCTGCCAGATCCACCATTGAGATTGACGGCTCAAAACTCGACGCTCTCGAGCGGCTTTGGCAAACGCAACCGTCTTTTGCCATACAGGGGCCGCCGGGAACCGGGAAAACGACCCTCATTCAGGCATTTGCTGATCGGCTTTTCAACGCGGATCCCAGTGCGCAAGTGTTAATTACAGCGCACTCCCATCACACGGTGGATGACGTTCGTGGCAAGCTAAAGAAAATCTTCGGTACGCTAAAACGGGACCAGCAGCCCATATTGCTGCGTTTGGGAGCAAAGCAGCAAACCGAACACGACATCCGGCCGGTGACCGAAAACCTTTTGCGGCAGCTGCAGGTCAGCCGCTTGGCTGAGAGTGCCCCTGATGATCTGAAGCGAAGGATAAAAAAGCTCCTCCCGGGCGATGCCGACCACGGCGAGGCTGCTGAAACCGACCTTCGAACTATGCAAATGTTGGTTCAAGATGCTGCTAACGTCACGTTCTCTACACTGAACTCCTCTGAACTCGCCGATCTGAATGACCGGGGCAGGAGATTCGATTGGGTTGTTGTGGAGGAGGCGGGCAAGGCCCATGGATTTGATATGGCGATAGCTCTTGAGGAGAGTCACCGCCTTCTCCTCATTGGGGATCATTTCCAGCTCCCTCCTTTCAACTCGGCTTTGTACAAACGACTTCTAGGCGACCCTCTTCGTGTCCGAAATGCCATCCAAGCGGGCTTTCAATTCAGCCAAGGTTTGATCGATACGACTATCGTCGAGGATCGGGATGGCCGAGAGCCTTTCATCAACCGCTGCGAAAATTGGCGGAGGATGGTTGATCTCTTCGCCACCGTCTTCCAGCAAAGCGCCGGGGAGACTCTCCAGTCTCCCGGACCGGCCGCCACTCTGACTGATCAACATCGCATGCATCCGCACATCGCCGGACTTGTGGGACGGATTTTTTACCCCGACGCGGATGGCTCAACGATTCTTGATTCGCCTGCTAGCACGCACGAGCGCTTCGCTAAGGCGCCGCCGTTTGAGATCGCCGGCGGCTCATGGCTTCCAGAGCAGAGAATCGTCTGGTGCGATGTACCTTACAAACAAAAGAGGGAATTCTCTGAAGGAGAGACAGAAGGTGTGTTCGTCTCACAGCCCGAAATAAGGGCGGTGCTTAGCGTTTTGGACGAAATACGATCTCGTCCGGGCGAGGCCTGTGAAGTGCAGATTCTATCTCCCTACAACGACCAAATCGACGCACTGAAGGAGGCCCTATCAAGCGCCCGTCATGCCGGGAAGATTGGCCACATGTTCGAGGCTCCGTTCGATCTGCGGCTGCACAAGAGGCAGGGCGCCACCGTCGATGAGTTTCAAGGGAGTGAGGCGGATATCGTTATAGTGAGCCTTGTCCGCAACAATCCCCTTCCCCCCTGGGTGAGCGTTGGCTTTCTCAAGGAAGCCAATCGAATGAATGTTCTTCTGAGCCGAGCCAGGCACAAGCTGATCATCGTAGGGAGTTGGGAATTCTTCGCCACCCGCTGCGATGAAAAGACATTTGCGGACGCGGAGTACGCCTATATCGGGCGAATGATGGAAGAAATGCAGAATTCATTGACAGTCAAGCATCTGGCGCGGGTGAGCGTATAAATGAAGGTTCTCTACATACCGCTATTTCGCGCACCAATAGGTTACACTGTAAGCTTAGGCAGGAGGTGGACATTACTTGAACACCTGATATTGCATGATTTAGCTAGCAATAAAAGGACGGTACTCGAGCTGGGCGCTCTGGCAAATCTACCGGAACGTCTCGTGGTCGAGGCCCTAATTAACTTGCTACGAGCAGGTTGGGTTGAAATGCGCTCTGGCCCAGAAAGGGCGGTCTTCGCCGCGACGGCGGTTGGTAAGAAGAGGGCAGCTGAGAAAGAACTTGTGCCTGAATTGCGGCGTGAGCCGAAATGGGCATCTTTATGCATGGATCGGATCACTGGTTCATGGATGATCACCGAACATTTGGATCTGGTCTATCAAAGCGATCTTCCTGAAGACGCGTACTTGGTCACTCCAATTTTGGGCACATTGAACTATGACGACCCCGGCGTCCGAGATCTAATTTTTCTTAAACCGGATGAGGGATTCGAAGGCTTCGTACCGGCTTCGCGATCTCCATCGAGGCCCTATGCGCGGGTGGTGGTGTCGTATGGCCTCATCAAGAGGGGGCTTCCGAGCTACGCGTCACTCAAATTGCAGCAGGAAGTTCTACTGGCTGCACAGAATGTGGATGACGTTGAAGAAGTGTCGGACACAGAGCAGTCCATTCAGTTCTCAAGCGATATTGCGCCCGGGGACACCCTGACGGACGAAAACCTGATCGTTGGCGGTGAAGCACACCTGCAGGCCGTCGAGCGGGCTCTAGCTGGCGCGAAGTCGCATGTGATCTTACACTCATGCTTCCTGCATCCGGAAACCGTGCGCCGTCTCTTGCCAAGTATGGAGGGCGCCGCCCGGCGCAAGGTAAACGTTGAACTCTTATGGGGTCTCCGCGTCGACCCGGAGGCCCGGGAAAAATTACGTCCAGTCGGTGAAACAGAGGCGGTTCTCGACACGCTCCCAGCTTCTATTAGGTCGCGAGTTCAACTGTCTACGATATCTTCTGGGTCCCATTGCAAGGTTCTGATGCACGACGTGGCGGATGGGTCATGGGTTAGCATCGTAGGAAGCTGCAACTTCCTTTCATCGTGGTATCAATCAATCGACGTTTCCATTATGTCGGCCAGCCAACGATTGGCATCACAAATCCTCAGTCATCTGCTCTCGGCACAGCTCCCACCAAGCGGGAGTTGGTCCGCAATGGCTCGTAGGATGAACAGGAGTTGGAATCACGTTCGACAGGCCGCAGCCGCTTCGGCCGAACACGGCACTCATTCCCTAATATTGCTGGCAGACGGAGACCACTACGCGTGCGTCACGAGGGCTAGAGACTTGGCCAAGAAGCAGATCACAGTTGGGTGCGATCTATTTGGTCTCGCGGCGGAAACATCCACACTGCTCCCTCTCGAAAGGGCCGCTGAATTGGGTTCGCACGTCGACGCATATTATCAACGACCCAGCAAAACCCTCATCGAACAGGGCATGACCCCCGATGCCCAGCTCCTTGGCCGTCGAGGGATAAATTTGAGCCAGGTGGACGGGCTTCACGGAAAGTTCTTGCTCTGGGATAGTGACAATGCCGTGGTCACCAGCTTCAACTGGCTAGCCACTGTGGCTGCCGGGTCTCGATCGCGAGGTGCCGAGCTGGGGATTCTGGTTAGCGGACCAGGAATTGGTGAGATGCTGATGCGAAAATTGCAATCCGCGATGAGCGGTCCCCGCGTTGCTGCGTCCGCGTAGTCCGGTCATCGTACTGTATTGCGGAATTTTCGACACTTCGGCGTCGGTAGCCAGCTCTCATGATGTCAGAAAATGCGAAAAAATCTGAGGGGCCGGATTCGATAAGCTCAAGGCGCAAATCTCCCCCCCTTGGGTTGTTCGGTCCAGCATATCGATTGGCCGTGCTGCGCAGGGAAATGGATTGGCATCCAAACAAGCCGGCCCGTCCGAAAGGGTATAGCCTAGCGTACAGGCGAGGCTCTGTCCGGAAGAGTGTCCGTTAGGGTTGACTTCTCCCAACGGACAGTCTAGTCAGCGTACATCACGCTAACGGACACCGAGGAAGCCAATGTCCAGGACCATTCTCTATGCCCGCGTCTCGACCGTTGACCAGACGCTCGGTCACCAACGCACCCAAGCGGAGGCCGCTGGCTTCACCATAGACGAGGTGGTGGCAGACCACGGGGTCTCCGGTGTCAGCACGACGCTTGCCGAGCGCCCCGAGGGTAGAAGGCTCCGGGATATGCTGCGGAGGGGCGATACGCTGGTGGTGCGCTGGGTGGACCGGCTCGGCCGCAACTACCAAGACGTCTGCGACACCATACGCGAGTTCATGCGGAAGGGCGTGGTCGTGCGGACCGTGATCAACAACATGACGTTCGACGGGGCCACCAAAGACCCCATGCAGCAGGCCGTGCGGGACGCGCTCATAGCCTTCATGGCGGCAACTGCCCAGGCGCAGGCCGAGGCTACGAAAGAGGCCCAGCGGGCTGGCATAGAGGCCGCTCGGGCGCAGGATGACCGTTACAGGGGCCGCAAGCCCAGCTACGACAGGGCCGCGCTACGGGCCGTCACAGACATGCTGGCGGAGGGGCAAGGAACGTCTGCCGTTGCCAAGGCGTCCGGGCTCACGCGCCAGACTGTGCTTCGGATCAAGGAAGACCCTGCGGCGGCCGAGAAGGCGCTTGCAGCATGGGGCATGTGAGGGAGGACCCGGAGATGGCTTTCACGCTGGCAATGACCTTCATGGCCCTCTACGGCATCTGCGGAGCAGTTGCACTCGTCAGGATGATCGTTGGGCGGTAGGGGCGCTTGCGCGGTCACGGAGGTGGCCCTGCCGCACCCGTTTTCGCGCTGCCCGGCTTCGGTATCCATATTGCGGACTGGTCATCGCCAAAGGGCACCGCGCGGCCTTCCAAGACGCAAATGCCGACGGCCGCACAGACGACGGCGTCAAGCATGTCTTCGTAGGCTTTCCACTCTCGGCCGCTCGCGCTCGCACAATCGAGTTCTGGCATCGCCGCTTCGACACCAGAGAGTTCATTTTCCATCAGGGCCGCAATGGCGCTCATCTGACGTTGAATGTTGAGCGCCCGGACCTTGGGCGTCTCGTCGGGCCAGTAGCTACGTCTGTTGCCGAACTTGTAGGGAAGCCGACGCTCCGCAGAAGCGAACTCAATCAAAGCCGGGTGCGGATAGACCTCCACAAGGCCGCTCACCACCGGCCCAGATGTCCGCAGCTCGTAGCCCTTCAGCTCGAAGCTCGCCCGCAGCTTGTCGCTGACAAGCCCAGGACGGATCGCACTCGGTGTGTGTGTCCCCGCCCACCTATGCCCATAGGCCCGAGAGACCGCATCATCGCTGGCCCGGCGGGCTATGATTGGTGTTCGCGAAAGGGGCATGTCGACGGCGACCAGATCGACCGGGGAGCCCACCAAGGCATTGGCCGCTTCAAGTGCTTCGGAAGCTCCGCCCGTCGAGCCGGGTCGCGCCGGCACCTCGGCAAGCGCACAGAACGCGCTGTATGAGGATGCCGCCGCCCGCAACCGCCAGCCTGCGGGCTCCTCAACTGCCAACGCAACACCGCTCGGCTGGGCCGCCGTCCAAGCCGCATCTATTCCCAAGACCGCTCGCATATCGTCCTCGCCGACAACTTTTTTCGGGCACAGTTCGGGCACACATGCCTTGGAATGCCTTACGCCACAAGGGTCGGCACTAGATTAGGTATCTGGTGCGCCTATCTCATTGAAAATAATACGAAGTCTGGCCGTTGACACCGGGGTCGCCGTGACCAATATACGCCTTACGCATACCCGAGTGGTGGGCTTGGCCCGCCGCTGAACCCTGAAGACCAACCCCGCTCGCAGGCCATTCGGCCCTAAGAGCCTCCCTTCCAAAACCAGTTGGCTGTTCTTCCCAACAGCCCGGTCGATTGCAGCCATGCCTGACGTGCCTCTAGGGGCCGGCAGCGGGACCGTACGGGGCAAGACGATGATCCCCGGCCGAACCATAGAATGGAAGCGGGCTTGCACCCGAGACCGGCACACCGCCGGACGTGCAAGTACCGCATGAGCCGCCAATCCGGATTAGTCTCCGGAGCGGAAGCGGAACCAAGGGGTCATCCCCAAGGGGGAAACCGTGAACCGGGCAGGTCAGGACGACACCCGGCGGCAAAGACACAAATCAACCTATTAATGGTCGGGAAGTCCCCGGCCGTTTTCAACCTTCCGTCCCTCTGTGCTTAGGGGCGGATACAGATATTAGGAGAAATGAATGCGAACATGTCGCGCTGCACACTGTGGCGCACCTACGTCCTCCCGCTTCAGCCCGCACTGTCGGCGACACAAGAGCCGACTACGGCGCCAGGGCGACGTCGAGCAGACCGCCATCAGGCGGAGTGAGCTTGCGCCCTACGTCTCCCTCGTCCGGGAGCGTATCGCGAAGAACGCCCATAGTCCCCTCTGGGGCCACTTAGATGCCCGATGGGCTGCTCTGGCGGCCTCGGCAAAGGACACCGCAGGCAACCGGGTTCAGAGCCGATACCAGCGGCAAGCGGCACATGAGGTGCTGAACCTCGACGCCGAATGCTCCGCACGGGACATAGCCGTGACTGCGATGGCGATGTTCCTGTTCTGGAGCGAGAGACCGGAGCGGTTCCTGTCAGACACCGCCTTCCGCCTTCAGCTCGTGAAGCGGGTCCGGTCGCTCTCCAGTAGGCACTCGGGCCTTCGCTACGACCACCGGACGGGCAGGCAGGAGCGTGTCTATCGGGAGCTAAGCCCGAAAGCGGGCATGATCGTTGCCCGTGACCTGACCGCCGCCTTCGGAGGTGCCGGTCTGCAACTCGCCGAGCTCGAAAAACGTGATCAAGAAAGGAAACAAGCCATGACGGATGAGATCAACCAAGCCCTTCGGGAGCTCGTGTGACGACGAGCCTCGAAGCCCAACGAGACAAGATGTTCCGCTTTGAGCTGACCACACAAGGCCCACTTCAGGAACTTGCAGATGACGTCGCGGCGCTCGTCTTGGCGCATGAACAGCGCAGCGGGTCTCGCAAACGCCAGAGAAGGCCAGCAGACGCGAAGACGTTCAAGAGTGCCGTGGACACCATCGTCGCCAACCTAGCTCACTACGCCCTGTTCCCGCCCGAGCAAGGCCGCATTACGCTGCCGCTGGGCCACCGTAAGCGGGCCACGGTGGGCAGGACGGCCGATGGCTTCGGCAAGCCTCTACCGGCTCTTCTAGGGGCGCTGGAGGTCGTTGGGGTGGCGACAGTGGCAAAGCCGCAGGAGGCCGGGTACGCCACTACAATCGCTCCTACGGCGGCATTAGCGGCAGAGGTTCGATCAAGGGGTATCAGCAGCCCGGACTTCGAGAGAAGGACGGACCTGCCGGCGCTGGTCCTGACGCGCAAGGACCAATGGGGCCGACGAGTTCACGTCCCCGTCCCCCAGACCGACGACGCTGCATCGAAGGCGGCACAGGTGCGGAAGTTCAACGAGCGGCTTGCGGTTGCCGAGGTGGCGTACGCAGGCAACCAACCCACCGACACTCACGACCGGACGTTGGTAAGGCGGTTCACCCTGCCTCCAAGTGCAAGATCGCCCAGGCTTGCATATAGCGGCCGTCTTTTCGGAGGCTTCTGGCAGCAGATGAGGAGGACCGAACGGAGGCACATTCGGCTGGGAGGTCAGTGGATCGCGGAACTCGACTATGGGCAAATGTTTCCTCGCCTAGCCTATGCCAAGGTGGGAGCGACGCCCCCCGAGGGAAGCCCTTACGACTTGCCCGGAACCGAAGAGTTCACCGACGAGCAAAGGCGTGCTGTGAAGAGCGCCTTCAACGCTTTCCTCTTCAAGGCCACGACAATGCGCAAGTGGCACCCGGACATCGAGCAAGGGCTGCCTACAGGGTGGACAGTGGGCCGCTTCAAGCAAGCTATGTTGAGGAAGCACCCGCTGCTTGCACCTGTCCTGAACTGTGGGATCGGCTATGAGCTGATGTACAGCGAGAGCGAAATCCTATGCCGCGTGTTGGAAAGGACTTTGCTGGAGGACTGCGCCGTCCTCCCCATTCACGATGCTGTTTTGTCACCAATCACCAAGACGCGGGCTATCGCGGAGATCATGGTGGAGGAGGCGGAACGAGTAGTGGGAAGTCGCATAATGGTGGCTCTGAAGCCAAGCCACTAAGGTTGACCTACATGGGGAGGGAGAGGGAGGAGCATCCTTCCTTCTCACCCCAACAACCTTTCACTCCACCTTCACCTATCTTCCATTGTGGGACCCGTAAGACGCCGAGGGGACGAGGCCCGGTTACGCGTCCATTTCGGGCCGCTGGTGTCCCCGCTGCTCATGCCAGATGTCGAAGGTCGCGCTTGTCGACCACCTGACCGAATGAACCTTCCCCCCGACATATCGCCCCAAGAGGTGTGTTGGGGGCGGACGTATGCGCCGCGCTATTGGACAAAGCCCTGTTCCGCCATGCAGGCTTTGAAGGTGTTGCTCGATGCTACCGCTCCGGCAATCCAGAGCCGTCCCGCCATCACCTGCGTTTCGCTTGCGCGGCCGTTGCATATTGCCTTGGCCCTTTCAAAACGGCTGTCTTTTGTTGTGGCCCGAACCTCACGCCACTGCCCTGACGACGTCGTGTTATTGCACCCGCCCAGCGCCAAGCCGAGCGCGGCTATGAGAATGGAACGCATTCATTCCTCCCGTTCGGAACAGAATGCTGGAAGTTTAAAACGAGGGCAACCTTACCGGCCGGCTAGCTTATGCATCCATTTCTAGCCGCTCGTGCCCCGGCCGCTCGTGCCAGATAACTTGTCGTAGGTCACGCAAGTCGATCGTCTGCCCGCAGGCGCCGCATTTATGGAAATGGTCGCGTGCGTCCGCGGGCTCATTGCTGTGCATCTTGCCAACGATGGGCGGCCCGAGATCACACAGCTTTGTCATTGCTGATAGCCAAGCTTGCGGGCCTCTCTTTCCAGCCGGGAGGGATCGTCCCCGTGCTGCCGGATGAGCATCCTTGCTTCCGGGATGGTAAGGTGAAAATTTCGGGCGAAGTGAGCGACCTCGCAGGCGTCTTCGTTCGTGACTGGTTTTCGACCGTGGGGATGATGCTCGTTCTGATGCTCGATCATGGCTGTTTCCTCCTGCGCAGAAAAAACAGCGGCAATCCTCGAATGTTCCGGCTTGCTTATTCAGCGACGGCTAACGGAACTGAAGCGAACCTGCGATATTGAATAAAATTCGAGTGTCGCGTGGGGTTCATATGCGTAAGCCCGTCGCCGGCCCCCTTCGGCTGTCGTTCATCCGCCCTATGGAGCCCGAGCTGGTCGAACAGCCGCCCAAGGGTGGCGAATGGAGCCACGAGGTCAAGTTCGACGGCTACCGGACCCAAGTCATCAAGGACGATGACGGCATCCGCTTCCACACCAAGAACGGCTTTGACTGGACGACCAAATACCGACCACTCGCCGACGAGGCGACGGGGATCGCGGCGGAGAGCTTCATAATCGAGGGTGAGACCATCGTCACAAACGAGGATGGCCTGTCGGACTTCCACGCGCTGCGCTCGGCAATCACCAGACGGCCCCAAGACCTCTACCTCGTGGCCTTCGACCTTCTGCACCTCAACGGCCACGATCTACGCGACATGCCGCTGAAGGACAGGCGCGAAGTCTTGGAAGCTATGATCCCTGCCGGCGGCCATCTCCAGTTCAGCGAGGCTCTGCCTGGCGCTGGTGAGGCCGTCTACCATCTTGTCTGTGAGGCCGGCTTAGAGGGCATCGTCTCGAAGCGCCTCGACAGCCTCTACCGCAGCGGCTCGACCATCAGCTGGCGCAAGATCAAGTGCTACGTCGAGAAGGAGATGGACATCATCGGCGTCAAGCGGGAGACCGGGAAGCCGGCCATGGTGCTTATGGCCGACAAGGGCCACTACATGGGCGGTGCCTTCGTGACCTTCAAAGCCGACAAGCGGCAGGCACTATGGGACCGCGTTCAGGGCAAGACCGGCGCACCACCGCCGAACGGGCTCGCCAAAGAGAAGGCCGAGTGGCTCAAGCCGGGTCTGGTGGGGCGGGTCAAGTTCCTGAAGGGCGAGGAAAAGCTCCGCCATGCGTCGCTGAAGGACTTTCGCGAGGAAGATTGAGAGCGTGCTCTTGACCGGGTGAAGACGTTACGTCACCTTTTACATTGTGCCTTGAGAGAAGCGGCCCTCGGCACCTTTCGGATAAGCCGCGTGATAACCGACGACGGGTGAGCCCTTACGTCGAAGAGAAGTAAGAAGCAGCACGGCTGCCCGACATAACTCCTTACTCAACAATCAGGCTCGCCGCCCGCTCCACGGGCGTTGCGGCCTCAAGAGCGAATTGGAGAAAGGTCATGACAGCCGAACGATTGAGAGTTCGCGATGCCGGCGGCGAGGGCTATGAAGTCCTCGACTACGACGGACAGCCCATCGCCATTTGTGCCACCATAGTCCACGCGGCTCAGTATGTGCGCAGTTTCGCAGCGCGGTTCTGGCTTGACTGGACCGTTGACCCGGCCAAAAGCGGTTTCTCCGCCAGTTTCCTTGGCTGCAATAGCGTTGGCCGCATCTGGCGCGATACGTCGCGGGGTCTGCGAGAGGGCACTTGGTGCTGGTCGATCTCGACCAACGACACTCGGTGGCGCAACGACGAGGGACCGCGCGGCCGTGAGCATGACAAGGGCTTAGCCATGGTCCAGCTAGAGTATCAGTTCACGTGCTATCTGGCCAACACGCCCCACGGCAATTCGCCTTACGCGCGGGCCAAGAGTGTGGAATGAGCCCCGAACCCGGATGATCATCTTCCGGCCCGGATCATCGCCCGAGCGCCAACTCCGCCTCGACCTTGGCGCTTTCCTTCTGGGCCATGTTGTCCGCAGCTATCAGGCGGCGAAGCGACCGCATCACCTCGCCTCGCTGCCACCCGGCCTCCAACATGCAATCCACGATGGCCTGGAAGCCGGGTTCCATCGCCTCCTGACAGTCAATCTCGCGGTCGAGGTAATCGCGGTCGTGGCGTGGTGCGCTGATCATGCGTTGCCTTCCACTGTGGTGTCCTCGTCCAACGCATGCGGAACCGGCAGATAGGCATTTGCCACAAGCCAATCGCTCACGATGGTTCGTATGAGGTCAGCTCTCGTGAGCCCCATTTCTTCGGCTACATACGACAAGGGCTCTAGGACGCTCGGCTCCAGCACCAGCCCGGTTACGTTTCGGAGCATCAAGGCTGCTCGTCGGAGCATCACCTGAAGGTCCGCGCGGGACACCTCAGCGATTTGATTGGCCGCGCTTTCCAGATCGGCGGCGATGTCATGACGGCTCATGGTCGGCCTCCAGCTATAGGTAGTGCTCGCCCTCGGCCCGATGCTCAAAGCAGAACCAGTGGGGTGCCTGCTTCGGCTTTGCAAACCCCCAGCCGGCATCCTTGGCGCAGCTTTCGTGTTCGCAGACATGATGCTGGACACCGGGCGGGGTGCCATATTCAGGCATGGTCAGTCGGATTTCGTCGCTCATAAGCAACAGTGAACGAAATGAGAACAAAACTGTCAAGCCGCCTCTTGACCAGAGCCGCCGCCGTTCCTCATTTCCGGGTAATGCCCGAGCAGCCCGAGAATTGGCCGAGAGGTGCCGCATGGACCCTGACGCATGCCCACGATGTGGGGCAGGTGGCCGGCATCAGGTGCGGCCACTGTCGCGTCACGCGCTACTACAAGCCGGCAGAGCTTAGGGAGGTGATCGGCAACGTCACGATTGACGAGGTGCGGAACAAGGTGCGCTGCCAAGAATGCAAAAGCAGGGAGTGGATGAGCGCCCAGCTCTTTCATCCGACCGGAGAGCAGGCGCACACCATACGATACAGGCGGCTCGTGGAAATCAGGTGGGAGAAGCGGGTTATCTGGCGGGATGAGTAGAATGCCGCTTAGCAACTTCCTGCGTTCTCGGTCCTTTTCGGCGGCATGATCGAAGGTCTGCCGGAAAAGGCGCAGCGGTAGGCGACATTCGAGGAGGCCCGGCCGGGGCCTCCTCTTCCTTCTATGATTATTTGCGGCGCTGCCACCACCGCCGTAAGTTGCGGGCCAAGTGGCAAATCCCAAAGCCGACGGTAAAAGCTGCTGCGGCCAGAGACAAAATCTGGCCAACATCTATGTGAAGCACCATGGTTTCCCTCTCGGGAAGGAAGGCTTGTGGTGTCCCGACCTGTGCGACCGCTAACGCCGTCGCGCTAGGAAATGGGGATGTGGATGTCCTCCTGGGTAGCGGCACAATTGGGACGTAATACCAAGAGTTATGTAAATTAACTGGTGGAGACGGGATGTGGTTCCCTCTTCGATAACGAATTTTAGGAGGCAGCTTGCTTGGACGGCCGTTTGGTTCGAGCCGCAGAACGCCGTTCGGGTCGCGCGGTGCTTCCTACCGACGGACCTTCGGAGGGGCTAAGGCAGTCGCAACAGACAGAGAGCAGAACCCTATTTGCGCTTCCTCTCGACACCTAGGGCGGCCCCGAGCGCCCGTTCGGCCACCTTAAGCCTCGCTTCGTGGCCTCCGTAGTCCTCACCGACGCTACCCGAGGAATGGCCGAGCACGATGTCTTGGTCTGACTTCGAGATGCCAGCCAATCGGAGCCGGTCTTTCATAAGGTGGCGAAGGGAGTGAGATGGGCCGACCTTGGGGTCGTCCACGACAGTTCTGACGTGCTTGCCGAGAGAAGCGGACGCCGAAGCGGGTCCGCCCACGCGACCGTAGGCCGGGAAGAGTAGTCCTCCATTGGCCGCTTTCACCGCTTCCTTCGCGGCCTGCAACGCTGTCCCGACCAGCGGTACGTTACGCCGCGATACGGCATTCTTTATGCGCCGGTCATCATGCCACTCCACCGTCATATGAGGAATGGCGTGGTGAAGGTGAACATCGGCCACCCGCAAACCCGCCACTTCGGCAATTCGGCATCCGGTTCCCTCCATAATTTGCCATATCCGGCGGAGGTCCGGCCGAGCGTGTGACACGATACGGGCCGTGACCGCCTTTGCCTCCTCCTCCGTGTAGGGCCGGCGCTTGTCGCGGTCGGGTTCAGCCTTGGCTCTTGTGGGGTCAGCCTCAAGGTTCATGAACGGGTTAGCCATGCCGGCCAGATCAAATTCTCGGATGGCGTGATTGGTGACGGCGCGGACGACATTCAAGTAGCGATCCACGGACGAGGCCTTGCGCCCGTCCGCAATATGGTCGCGGACCTCTTTGGCATCTTCACGCTTGAGGCTCGCCAACGTCCGATCACTTTGTAGCGCCTCGCTCACCAGCCTGAAGACACGAGCCAATTCCATGGTCTTCTTAGTGTCGTCCCCGACACGCTCCTTAAGATAGAGCTTCCTGGCGTCCTCCATTGTGGGGACAGGGCGGGACACCCTATCCCCGCCAGACAGGATAGCCACCGCGCGGCCTTCCACTGGGTCGTGGCCCTGTTCAGACCTTGATAGGTAACTCTCCCGGATCACATCGACGGCGTCGGGGTGGCTACCGGGCAACGAACGGCCCCCAATGTGGACCATAGTGGACGCAAGCTCTTGCGCCCGTTGCTCAGCGAGCCGGTGTAACTCCATGGGAGTGGCCGTGGATAGGTCGCGCCCGCCGCCGCGCCGCCGCGTCTCGGCCACCAGCCGCTCAAACTCACCGTTGACCTTTGGATAGTTGCGCAGAGCCTCTCGCTCTGTAGCCCCGAGAAGGCGTTTGAACTCCCCCTGTCCAAGGAGCCGCGCAACGTCGCGGGGAAGCCTTCTACGGTAGTGCCAAGTGCCGGCTTTAGTGTGGAGTACGTTCTTCAATACAAGCCCCATTGTGGACCTCCGGTGTACCGGAATGTGGACCGCTAGGAAAGGCTTGGCCTTGAAAACGTTGAGAAATAAGGCGTTCCGTGTGGAACTTGGCTCCCCGGGCCAGAGCCATCAGCAATCATTAGCGCTGTTAAATCAATGGCTTAGTCGGTGCCTGTCTGGCAGATTGATTAGCAATATGATTAGCAATTTGGGCTGAATAGCCCGGCCTGTTTATCGAGGTGACACAGGATTTTACAGGCCGGGCTATCAGCAAGGTCGGGTGTTACCGCACCCTCTCAAGCTCTTCGGATAACTGTAGGGGTTCGATCACGCCCCGCCTGAAAAGACACATGACCTTGATCGCAATCCGCTCGCGCTCATCGTCAGCGACGATGCGATGCCTGGCGCAGTAATCACTTACGGCTTTTGCAAGAATTTCGATCTGGTCTGGGTCCGCGATGCCGTGCCCTAACATGCCAGCATCCGTTTCCGGGGCGAAAGCATGATTATTGCTTCCAAACATCCGTGCGCCTCTACCCATACGGACAACGCGAAGACGATACACCCAAAAATGTTCAGCTTCGAGTCAATTCGCGGTGCCCAAATTTCAAGCTGACTCGCTACCCAATTTTGCACCCCGTTGCAAAAAGCGGGATCACATGCCCAAGCCTTCGGTTGAACATGCTGCCGTTGCGCCTCTGGTCGCGGGCTAACTCGGCTATCTCGGCGCGGACTGCATTGACGACGGCAGCGCGGAGCCATAATTAAACAGTTAAATCAACTATTTACCTATCTTGTTGCGTTTTGTATAGCCAATTGACTAGCGAAACCCGTCGCTGCCAACAGATCAGATTTTGAACCCGGTTGCAAAAACCTATGAGCCTCTTCGAACCCACTGGCCTGCCGGAATGGAAGTGGCCACGGATGCCAGTCTACAACGGCTTCACTCACGAGGAGCGAGTTCGCGGCTGGCAACTAATACACCACTTCATCGACAACGGCTGGTTGGCCAAAGCCAAGCGATGCTCGATCTCGGGCTCCACCGAAAACATCCAAGCGCACTGTGAGAACTACTATTCTCCATGGTCGCCATATCCGGTCAGCCGGTCGATCCACATGGTCTTGCATCGCCGGTTTCGGCAACCAAACCCTTGGAAGCGGATCCTGGAGATGTACACCGTAACAGGGCAGGAATGGTTCTCTAACCTAAGTTTGGAGCCGATTGACCTGGCCGCGATCCTGCGCGCCAAGCATGGACCTGGCATTGCAGATGTCTTCTGCAAGGCGCAATCCGTCCGACTTGCGGGCGTTCAGGCAGCAGCCCGCTGTTGACAAAGCCTCTCTCCCAACTAAGTTTTACAACGTGAAGGCATTTATTCCTAAAAGCCGCTAAAGTCGGTGGACAACCTCTCTCCAGCGTCGCGGGTCGCCAAACCGGTATGCTTTCATTCGAGTCTCATAAAGGCCGACCTAGGCCTCGTTACAAGCAGGGAAACATATGCCGGCTGAAATCCACCATGCATTAACCATATCACTTTACCGTTAAGGGTGTTTCGGAGCGTCCTGCGCGGCCGAATTTTCGTGACAAACGGGCAGCCCTCGTGACCAAGTTCCTTCGAATTACAAAAGAAGACGAGGACCGGTTAATTGCCGGGGCCCGCGATATCGAGCCGGTTCGTGGCCTGACCCATAACTTCTATCGTTATCCGGCCAGGTTCTCCCAAGCGTTTGCCAGAGCGGCCATCGAAACTTTCTCTGAGCCCGGCGATCTCATAATGGACCCCCACGTCGGTGGCGGCACAAGTCTGGTCGAAGCGCTAGCGTTAGGCCGAAATGCCGTTGGCGTCGATATTAGCTCGTTGGCGGAATTTGTGGCGACAGTTAAGACAACTGTCTTTTCTGACCATGATCTTGAGCTTCTCGATGGCTGGGCGAAGGCTTTGCCGGATGCCATCGATATCCGCCGTCCCTCGATCCACTTTGCGGACTACTACGAGCGCGGCTACTACAAGCATCTTGACCATCCCCAGCGTTGGCGAGCGAGGAAGGCTGTAGAGCAGGCTCTCGCTAGCGCCATGCGCCTTCCACAGCAGCTAGAGAGCTTCGGCCGGTGCGTTGTGCTCCGCACGGCGCAAATGGCCTTGGATGGCCGCAAGACGGTCATTTCCGTGCCTGCCATGCGAGAGTTGTTTGGTAAGAATGCGCGCGAGATGGTGATCGGTTCTAGGCGCTTCCGAGAAGCCGTGGCCAATCATGCGCAGCAGCCAAGTGCGCAAATCTTATTTCGAAGCGCGGCCGGCATTGAAGATGATGCCCGTCTTGCGTCGGTTCCCGCACCACGTGTGGTCGTCACTTCCCCACCATATCCCGGAGTTCATGTTCTATACCATCGATGGCAGGTCGGCGGGGGGCGTGAAACAGCGGCCCCTTTTTGGATCGCCAAGAAACTCGATGGGGCAGGGGCGAGCTACTACACAATGGGCGATCGCAAGGAGCCCGAAAAATCAGGCTATTTCGCGAAAGTCCAGGCCACGCTCTCTTCTGTCGCGGCGCTTTGCGACGAGGCGACCGTGTTTGTACAGATGCTGGCATTTCACGAGCCACAGTGGCAGTTACAGCGGTATTTGCAGGCGATGGAGGCTGCAGGCCTAACCGAGGTCTTTCTGCCCTCGCTAGCGACCGAGCTTGACGGGCGTCTTTGGCGAAATGTTCCTAACAGAAAATGGTACTCCGACCAACAAGGCGACACGCCCGCCAGCAAGGAAGTCGTTCTTTTGCACCAATTGAGCAAGGCGGGGATAGCTGCGTCCCGACATCGACGCGCCCTCATGCAACCTTCGGCAGCTTCTTTGGCAAAGTTAGGCACAGCGGCACTATAACGCGACCGGCCGCTGATGCGGATTGGTCGATCCCCGCCCTGCAGGTGACTTCCTCGGTCGACCATTCAGGCGTTTTCTTGGCGGCTTCGATCAAACCCATCGCTACCAAAGCCAAGCCATATTTGAATACAAATTTGACGGCTGGCTCTTCCTCTGGGGGCCGAAGCTGCTTCGCTTCGGAAAGAACGCGAGATCCAGTATTGATCGTTATCGTCAACCGTGTGGTCTTTGGATCTCTGTCGACCCTGATGGGGAGATCGTCTGGGTGACCATCTATTTCAATGATGTCGGGCCGGCTTGGTGCCATGTCGACCTTTTGGTCTTTCGGCGGTTGCTTTTCGGTCTTCGCCCTTGGAGGCACAATGGTTGCCTCGATCGTCAGCACGAAAGGTCCGTGACCTGCCGGATCGGTTATCGTCGCCGTCGAAGTGAAGATAGCCCCCTCTGTCATCGATTTATCAGGCCTGAAAGCCAATGTTAGTTTGCCGTTGAAAAGGTGAAACGACGGCTGCAGGGGCCCGACCAAAGCGCACTCACCAGTGTCCTTTGGGCGAGAAAAATAGTTGTTCGTCACGTCAGTATGAAAGGTGACGCGCGTTGTGTCCGTCTGAGGAAGATCCACCTTAACCGTCGTTGTGCCGTCTGCGCGTTTGAAGTAGGTGGGAAACTCGGTTCCAATAAATGGAAGCGGGTTGTCCTTGACTGTTGATCCGGGTGGCCCGTTCGCCGCTTTCGCTGCGATCTTGCCGGGGTGCGAACTACCGAACAAGCTAGCTAATTCCGGATCCTCTGCCAGGAGATCTTCGAGAGCGCTGATGCCGATGTCGTCCGTGACGGCGTTCGCAATTTTTTGTTCATATCGTTTGTTATTGAGGTCGACGAGTCCTTCATGGTTCCTAAGCTCGCTTTGAAGCGCCTTGAAGAGATCATTCAAAAGAAGATCCTCTCGGAACGACTCTCGGTTGCTCATGAAAAGGCTGTTCCGCGAGCTTTGTGACAGGCTTGTGCAGTCCAAAGTCACAAGCATGCTGCCAGCAATGTGCTCCTTGTCCACTTTGTTTGATCGGAAAAACTGCGCATCTCGCTTTGCATGCGACTGCCCATTTATTAGAGCGCGAAGGCCGGTCTGTGGATGGTCGTCGTTATCGCCAGGCGTGGCCTTAAAGACCCGGATCTCGGCCGGGATGATCTCTCCGGTTGATAGCTTGATTTGCAAGCTGGCACCATCTTCGAAGCCCGGTTCGAGTTTTGAGGCCCATTGAGCAAATCGGTTCCACATCGTCACACCAGTGACGTTAGCCTTGTATTCTTTTCGGCACTCGATCAGACGAAACGGAAGCATGGGTCGCAAGAGGTATTCATCAAGTTTTTTGTAAAGCTCGCCGCAGATGTTGGATCTGGGTGCTTTGTAATCAAACATTTTGATGAGAGTCCCGCTGGAAACCGCACGTTCCCTTGGAGCGCAGATTTCGCCCGCTTTGGCTCCCTTTTTCGGCACCAGGCCCAAATCGGCCGTGCCGGCTGTCATTACGTTCCCGTCTGCCCCGACCAGGTAACGCCACTCGGGGCTCGACTGTGACGGGAAGAACGAAAACACAGTAAATGCCCACTCAGCTTCCGCCCCGGCGATTTGCGATGGTGGGCGCGAGACGATCAATTGCATCTTGCGGCCGTCGCCACAGAATGGAAGCACTCCCGTGCCGCCCATATTGAAGCGCCCCTGGACGAAGGGGACCGCACCCTTATATGAGCCCTCCTGATTGCTAAATATCAATGAGCAGAACGTCTCGGGGAAGTCTTCTGCCAGTTGACCTTCCCCCGCGTCGTATATCGAGAGACAAGGACGCAACTTGCCTCCTGTCGCATACAGGACCAAGTTATCCTCAGCGATTGAACGGATTTCATCTCTGGTCTTTTGAGAAAGATCGCCGAAGTAGGCGGCGACTGCCTCTTTCATCGATTTAGGTGCCTGAGTCGAACGTGGATCGATCTTGTGGGCCTTGCAGTGCTTGAGCAGGATTGCGTCTAGGCCGTTCGTAAATTTCTCCACCAACGCAGCAGCCGGGCTGCTCTGTTGCGCATGTACAATCGATTGATTGTTTGGGAATGCCCCGAGTGGCTTCCAGCGCGTGCTGTCGTCCAGCACGCCGTCCTTGGAAAGGACCTTGATTAACTCGGCCTCGCTTTCTGCGGTGAGGACTTCCAGTAGCAAATCTCTGTTCTGCACGTTCAAAATCTCCATCGCCGTCGTCAGACCGGTTGCCTACAATTCGAAATCCACCACCTCCTTGCCTCCAGTAGCAGTCATCCGCGCGCGGAGTGCGTCGACTTCCTTGTTCAAGGCGCTTGCAATCTTCTTCACGTCAGCTTCGGTGTAGTCGTAGGCATTCTTATTCCCTAATTTAGCGATCGTGCGTATCGCTTTGATCGCATTTCGGGTGCGATTTTCGGCAAGCTCAACGAATTTTTCGCGCTTTGTTAGGCCAGAGGAAGCATCCTGGGCATGGCCAGAACGTTCATTTTTCTTCAGCATATTAGTCTCCTAAATTGGATCATGAAATTCTCTCTAATTTAGAAGGGAAATTGAGTCAATGAGCACGCGCGAGACGGGAGATTTGGACGGTGGAAAACGTGATCTTGTTTCCCTGGCCGGGCAAGTTCCTCAGCGCATCGCTCGGAAGTCCACCGCCACGGGCGGGACTTTTGAAACTGGTTGCAATTTCGTAGATGTGGAGTCGGTGTGTCCGACGTTGCGGACGTGATTAATGCTGGCGCAGCCCTAACTTGGGTCGGCCGACTCGGATTTTCGTACGAGTTCGCGCACCATAGCGACCACATCCAAATCAATTATTCTGGCAAGGTCCAGGAGTTCAACGAGGTCGACGCGGCGCTCACCGCTTTCGATGTTTGCAATGAACGGCTGATGCCTGCCTAGAGCCGCTGCTACCTCAGCCTGTGACATGCCTTTTGCGCGCCGCTGAGTTGCCAGCGCCGCCGCAATCATTCTGTGGCGTTCGGAGTGAACCGACTTCGGCATTGAATTGTTGACCAGTGATCAACCTGCCGGTAATCCGATATCTGGATTATCCAAAAATTGGATATTTCTAGGCGGCAGTGCCGCTATCGGGCAAAGCATGCAGAGGGGAACGAAATGAGCCGCATACTCGTCAACATGCTGTCGACCATCAACATCTTCATTGCGATTGTCATCATCGCGGTCTTTGCCGTCATAGGGAACGCGTCATTCCTAAAGGCCGGAGCGCTTTTGGGGGCTGTCGTCGGTTTCGCGGTGGCTGCGATTTTCTGCGGCGGCCTGGCGGCCCTCTGTCTGATAGAGAGGCACTTGCGGGTGCTCGCAGACGACCTTCGCCAACAGCGCAAGAAGAATGCTTCTACTCCTCGGATAGAGCCATCAGTAAGGTAAGGCTCGCACCGTCAATTCTGCGGCAGAACGTGCCAAATGTTTTGCGCAGCAAGGTGTCCCATTAAGGAGAACTAGTATACCTATCGACGTAGGCCCTTGCGGCGGCAATCAATTCTCCCAGGCTATCGTAAAGCTGAGCAGCTAGAGAGTTCGCACCGTCAATGAAGTCCGGGAACGCCGTGGATATAAGAAATGTAACTAGGCCGAGATAGATCAAAAGGGTTGGTATGATCGCGATATTGTATACACGCCTGGCTGCCGAGACCGGCTGATCCACCAATTCTAGCCACTGTTTTTCGTCCATATAAGCGTAGAGTTTCGTTCGCCATGAGGATCTGCTTTTGCGCAGTAGGCTTTCGAAGCGCCAGTTGGAAATCAACGTAATAACAATGCTGCACACCAACAATATGGCCGCACCAATAGCGATAGGGCCTACTGCTGTCTGAGTCGTCGTACCAGTCTTAAGGGCGAATACAGCCCCAGCTATCGCCACGTCTCGCCACATAGCCGAAAGGAGATCCTTAGTCGATTGCTGAGACCGGGCTACGTCGTCCTGCAAGCCCTTGCGCAGATCGCCCAGGGACTTTAGGGCGTCCTTGCTTTGATCTTGAAGATGGAAGCCGAATGCCTCTTTGGCGCTCGTCAGGCTCCCACCGAGCGACACGGCAAGTCCCGCTGGCCAGCCTTCCCCTTCTCGCCAGTCCAACGACAAATGGTTGTTTAGCAGATAGAATTTCGTTTCCGTATCTCTTGGCTGATCGTAGATCCAGCGAATTGCGTCGGACACCAGCGGATAGAGGACAACTTCGTGTTCCTTGTTGGAGGCAGAAACAGGCGCGACTGAGGTGCGTGCGCCGCGCATCACTGCCTGATCGACACCATCTACAACGCGGATCTCGGATGGGATGCAAAGACTCAGATTGACCAAGGCGCAATGACGCCAGAGTTCAAAGACAGCCGACATGTCGTGGCCCCCTTCCACCAAATACCACGGAGAGAGGCTATCTGGCGTCAGCCGATGGGTTTGGTCGCGCACAAGCTTGCGAGGACTGTCAAAAACCTGGTGCGGAGGAGGTTCGGTACACTTGCCCCAACCACAGAAAACTGCCGTGCCGGTTTTGAACTGCTCGAAGTCGAACGGAAGCCAGACGCATTGTCGCCGGGCGATAAAAGTCATATCTGCGAGCGCTGTTTGCAAGCCTGCTATGGTGATGAACGAAACAACGTTACCTCGATCTAATTTCTCCAAACGGAGGTGCAACGTTTCACCGATTAGATCGGCATAAGTAGAGTGCCTTAAGTCAATTTCACCGGATATGTTCCCAAAAAGCTTTAGATTTCCGATCTGCTCATCAGTCGCAATATCTGCGGCTTGGGAAATAAGGATATAAGTAGCCGCATCGAGTTCTGAAAAATTGTCCACTCGGCAAATGGTTGTGCTTTCAGATGTGGTCGCTCCTTCAAATTTAGAAAGAGCGACAAACAATTCATTTATGCGCCTTGGTCCATCCGTTGTCATTGCTCGGTCAGCTTCGTAGTGCGTATCTTGATTAAAGTTGAACCATCTTCCTGCATCTGACGCTCGAAGGTGTCAGACGCCTGTTCTGGTATCTCAATCTTGACGCCTTCGGCTGTTTTATATTTTCGAGGTCCCTTCAATTTCACTGCGGTTTTCTCAAATTTGAAGGACTCACCATCAAGGCCGCGCTTCTCAAGCATCGTGTCGAAGCTCTTCTTTACCTCGGGCAATCCGTGAGAACCAAAATACTCAGCGAAAAACTCGTTTGCGTCAAAGTTATCCCTGTTCTGAACTGAGTTAAAATACCTCTCTTTGACAGACTGAGTAATTTCAGGCGGCAAGATATCTTTGTGCCGTTTAACGACCTCGACAACAACATCCTCGACTGTTTTGGTCATCTCCCCTGGTGTAAATTTCCGCTTGCAAGTGAGAAAAGAACGAAAGAAATCCGTAATGTCCTGGCGCACTGTCCGATCAATAACGACGATACTGTCCGTATCCCCATCAATCTCGATAAGAGCAGATTTGTGGAGAGCGTCGGCGGATTTGGTGAAAGAGTTGGCAATTTCCTTAAGAATTGCTTTTGCGCCAGTCGTAATGTCGTAGGTGACAGCTTCTTCGTGGTCATACTTGATGAGAGAACTAATAGTGCGAGTGCCCGTGCGCAATATCATAACAATCAACACACCGGGCTTAATACGCCTATCCCGGCCGGCGTGGAAGCTTTGAGCCAGAAGCTTGGAGATCGACACGAACTGCCGGTCATCATCGATTATTGTCTTAAGCGCCGTTCTTGTAGGAGAGCCGCCCGCAAAGACAAATCTGTTCCCGCGCAATGTCTCCCGCACACGACCAAGAAAGAAGTTTTCAAATTTCCCAATTGGCGTTTCATTGAGCAAGATTGGCTCGTCGGCCTGGTGATGCACGACATGGAAGATGAATTTTTCAATCGAAAGATTTTGGATCTCGGAGTCCGACAACTGGACCATATCGATATTCCCCCCCTTATGGCGGAAGGGACCATAGCCATTTTTTTCGAATGGGCAAGCGTTCATGGTATGTTCTGGCACGGTTCGCCTGTTTTGTCGATCGGCGATGTGGAGACGTTTTCCAACTCTCCTCCGTGAGACGCGTGTTGGCTCCCGCTCTTTTTAAGTATGCCTTTAGCGAACCGCCATTTTGGTTGGTTCGATAATAACGTTTGACCACCCTAATCGTACTGGCCAATATGAGACCAGCCATATCGAACCGGGGGCCTCATGATGTTCGTCCGCGCCTATCTCCGAGCCTCAACAAAAGAGCAGGACGCGAGCCGCGCTAGCGGCGATCTACTTGCGTTCGCCAAAGAGCGCGGCCTACCCATCGCGGCTACTTACATCGAGAATGAAAGCGGCGCGTCGTTAGCGCGCCCTGAGTTGTTTCGATTGCTGTCGGATTGTCTGCCGGGCGATATCCTTCTGATCGAGCAGGTCGACCGGTTGAGTCGGCTGAACGCGGCGGATTGGGAACGCCTGAAAGATGAAATCCGGCAACGGCGTATACGGATAGTCGCCTTGGATCTCCCAACCTCGCACGGCATGGCGACGGTAAACGCGGACGATTTCACGGCTCGCATGCTCGAAGCCCTGAACGGCATGTTGATGGACATGTTGGCAGCTATCGCCCGGAAAGATTACGATGACAGACGCCGTAGGCAGGCGCAGGGCATCGCAAAGGCGAAGGATCAGGGCAAATACCGAGGTCGTCCTGAGGATACGGCGCGCAACAAAGCAATCCTAAGCATGTTAAGCAGCGGGCAAAGCTGGAACACTATCGTTTCGGCAACGGGATGCTCTCGTTCGACTCTAGCGAGATTGGTGAAACGTTCACCGTAGGCATGCGGTTTGCAACGTGTTGCAAATCAATGTCAATCGCGGGTTGACTTGGGAGCGTCCTGTTTGAATTGAGCCGCGAACTGTTCAACCAGCAATCCACCATTCCGGTCGATGAAGTCGGCGTCGGGGTATTCCGGAGCCGGGAAGTGCTGTTCGATCTCTGACCATGTAGCCACCACCCAGTCTGCGAACCTGTGCGCTTTGTCGGGCTCGCCCCGCCATTTCGTTGTGATGCGTTGCGCGACTGCGAGGCTCTGTCCATCCGGCCACGGAGTAAGAGCGTTCAGCCAGTGCCGTTCGCTGGCCCGGCGCAACGTCTGGTTAATCGCGTCCGGTGTGAGTCGAATAGTGGCCTGGTC
>NZ_RZOS01000339.1:0-6398 GCF_004022605.1 Mesorhizobium sp. M4B.F.Ca.ET.089.01.1.1 | reverse complement strand
GTCGTGCAGGCGGGCAAGGCGAGCTTCAGCATCCCGATCGAGCTCGGCGCCGCCGACAAGACGGCCGGCAAGGTCGTGCCGCAAGTCATACTGGTGATCACGGGACCTCGCGACATCTCGGCCGCCGTGTTCACAAGGCCCACTCCGGCATCCGAGCTGCTGCCCAGGATCCTTGCCGAGATCGAGGCCCGCGGATCTGATTTCTCCGCCACCGCCAAATATTTCCGGCTCGGCGGATAGCATGGACGCCGATGGAAATCCGCCGCTCGCGTTCTTCCTTCCCGCCCGTCCTCCCGCCACGCAAGCTGCGTGATCGGGCCCGAACCCTGCTTGGCCTGATCGGCCGCGCCAGGCCTGCCGCCATCCCGGTCGCGGCACTGCTGGCGGTCCTATCGATCGGCCAGGCGCGCGCCGAGTTCACGGTCTGCAATCAGACGCTGGATGTCGTCAATCTCGCGGTCGGCCAGAAGGTCGACAATGCTGACCAGACGGACGGCTGGTGGACCATCGGCGCGAACCAGTGCGTCAACGTCATTCGCGAGGAGCTGACCAACCGCTACATCTACATCTACGCGACGGACGTCTTCGGCCACGCGATCCTGACCGGCTCGACCGAAATGTGCATCGACCGGCGCCGCTTCTCGATACGCGGCATCGACGAATGCTGGCAGCGCGGCCATATCGCGGCGCGGTTTGTCGAGGTCGACACGCTCGAACAGGTGCGGTGGACATTCTTCCTGACCGGGAACAGCCCGTGACGCACAGTATCGACACGAGCTTCAAGCTGAAAAGGCAGGCCCGCCTGGCCTCGCGCAGGCGCAAGCTCTGGCGCCGGATCCTTGTCGGTCTTGCGGCGATCGTCCTGGTTTCGATCGGCATCGGTTTCTACCTCACCGCCGACTACTGGTCGTTCGGCGATGAGGATGAGGAATTGCAGGCCGTCGACGGCACGGAGGACGTCCCGGCCGACGCCTCGGTCTATGTGCCCGCCATCATCGACCTTGCCGGGGACCCGATGTGGATCACGCTCGCCCCCGATGCCGACACTTCGACGAAAGCCCATGCGATGGCGCGGCCGGCCGAACTCGATCAGGCCGGGATCTCGCCGCAGATCGAGGTGCTGTCGGACGTGATGCTCAGCGCCAGCGAGAAATTCATGACGACGATCCCGTCGACGCAGGAGGATTTCGCCTTCTTCCAGGCGCAGCGGCAGACCGCGTCCCCGCCGTCCGACGACCTGCAGGACGATCTTCAGCCGCCGGCCGGCGACCTGCAGAACGATCTGCAGCCGACGCCTGTCCCCGACGAGGCGCCGGCCGCTGCGGGACAGCCGGCGGACGCCGACGATCCGGAGGCCGGCTGGGGCGAAACGATCGATGCGGGCGAGGCAGCCCTGCCCGCATTCCAGAAGACCCAGATCGAAAACAACACCAGCGTCGCGACCGTCACCAAGGAATACCAGCGCTTCGAGGCGACCGAAGACAGCTTCGTGAAGATCCTCAACGACCGCAGCCTGGACAGCGTGGCGCTCGATGCGCATTTCTCGGCCGAGGACGCCAAGCTGGCGGGCGAAGCGCTGAAGGCGCTGTTCAACCGGGAAAGCCTGGAACCGGGCTATGTCGTGGCGATGCGCGGCTTCAGGCCGACCCGCGAGGCGACGACGATGTCACTCATGCAGGTCTCGATCTACGCCAAGAACGTGTTTGTCGGCACGCTGACGCGCAACGCCGCTGGCGCCTTCGTATCGGGGGTCGATCCCTGGGTCCGCGAGGACCTGTTCAACTATTCGGGCGCGCCGGAGGAAGGAACGCACAAGCGGCAGTATCGCCTGCTCGACGCGATCTATTCGACGGCCGCGCGCAACAAGGTTCCGACCGGCGTGATCGGCGAAGCGATCATGTATCTGTCGCGGGGGCAGGATCTCGACGCCTTCGCCAGCGAGGACCAGCGCCTGGTGCTGATCTACTCGCAGACGCCGCGCGGCCAAAGCGAGATCTCCGGACGGGTCCTCTATGTCGGCGTCCAGGGCACGGAAAAGAGCCTCGACTGTTTCGTTTTCCAGCAGAGCGACGGCCAGTTCGCGTGCGTCACCGGCAATGACGAGGTTCGTTCGCTGGCAGTGACCAACGGCATGGTCACCCCGGTCAGCGGGGTCATGACCTCGACCTTCGGCCCGCGCAAGCACCCGATCCTCGGCACCGTTCGAATCCATAAGGGCGTCGACTGGGCCGCTCCGGTCGGCACACCGATCATGGCCGCCTTCGATGGCGAGATCACGTTTCAGGGCGATGGCGGCAGCTACGGCAATCTGGTGAAGATCTCGCATCCCAACGGGCGCGAGACGCGCTATGCGCATATGCAGAAATTCGCCATCGCCAGCGGCGTCGGCACCAAGGTGAAGGCCGGCGACGTCATCGGCTATATCGGCACCACCGGGCTTTCGACCGGCCCGCATCTGCATTTCGAGCTCTACCAGGCCGGCGCGGCTATCGATCCGCTGGGAACGGTCACCACGGTTGCCGCCTACGCTTCCGGCGGTTCTGGCGGCACCGGCGATGCTGCCGTCGAGACGCTGACCGACCGCATCGTCCATGTCGAAAGCGGCGGCAGCGCGCGGGCCAAGAACCCGCTTTCCTCGGCGACGGGCGCCGGCCAGTTCATCTCCAAGACCTGGATCCGGATGATGAACACCTACCGCCCCGATCTCGCCCGCTCGCTGTCCACCGCCGACCTGCTCGCGCTTCGCTATGATGCGACGCTGTCGCGCGAGATGGTGCGCAACCTGGCGCGCGAAGGCGAGGCCTATCTTCGCGCCCGCGGCCATCAGATCACCGCCGGCCGTCTCTATCTCTGCCATTTCCTTGGCATGGAAGGCGCGCATCAGGTGCTGGCGGCGCCAGGCGCGTCGCAACTGAGCGCCGTGCTCGGCTCGGCCGTCATCCAGGCCAACCCGTTCCTCACCGGCAAGACGGCCAGTTACGTCGTGGACTGGGCGGAGCGGAAAATGGGGCAGAAGGCCCCTCGCATCGCCACCGACGCGGCGCAGCAGACGACGACCACGACCGAGATCCGGCAGACGTCGCCGGAATTCGAGAAGTACAAGCAGGCCGTCACCGCCCTTATAGGCTCGCTTCAGAACACCCTTTAAGCCCGCCGTTGGTGTTCCCTGCCGCCCGGTGATATTATCGGCGAAATTTTTTCGGGCCTGTCGTGAACCATGACTGTGGTTGAGATCACAGACGCCCAAGAGCCATTTTTGGCAGAAGCGACTGTGTCGCCGACGAAACTAGCATGCGCAGACATCACTAGCGCGCCCCGCTGGGGCGGAGGGCTGATCCATGAAAGCGTTCGCCGTCTTTCTGAGCGGATTCATACTGTTCGTCCTGGCCTCGCTTGGCGCCCAGGCTGCGGCCTCCGATAGTGGCGCGCCCGACGCCAAACGCGTCGCGCTGGTGATCGGCAACAGCAAATACGTCCATGCCGTCGCCCTGCCCAATCCCGCCAACGACGCGCATCTCATTGCATCGACGCTGCGCAACGCCGGCTTCGACGTCATCGAAGGGGTAGACCAGGACAATGCGGGCATGCACAGCCTCATCAGCCGGTTCACCGAGCAATCCTACGATGCCGACCTCGCCGTCATCTACTATGCCGGCCACGGCATGCAGGTGGACGGCAAGAACTTCCTCATTCCGGTCGATGCCGAGTTGACCTCGCCGGCCTATCTCAAGACCCGCACTGTCCAGATCGACGAGTTCATGGCGGCGCTGCCGTCCGATCCGGCGGTCGGCGTCATCATCCTCGACGCCTGCCGCGACAATCCGCTGGCCAGGACGCTTGCCGCATCGCTGCCGAAGTCGCGCTCGCTGGGCGCCGGCCTGGCGCCCGTCGAAGCCAAATCGGAAGGCGTCGGCACCGGCGGCATCCTGATCGCCTATGCGACCGACCCCGGCGCCATCGCCTTCGACGGCAACGGCGTCAACAGTCCCTACTCGACCGCGCTCGCCAGGCATCTGACCGAACCTGGCGTCGAGATCCAGAGCGCGCTGACGCGCGTGCGCGGCGAAGTGACCGAGACCACGCAAGGCCGGCAGCGGCCGTGGCACAACGCGTCGCTGGGGCGTGAGGTGTTCATGGGAAAACCTGTCGTGGCGGCGCCCGCGGCAAAACCCGCCGCCGACGCGCCCAACGCCGCGGCGACATCGGCCCCCGGTCTGGTGGTCGGCGAAGCTCCGTCCTGGGAAGTCGAGCAGCGGCTGTGGGACGAAGCCTCGAAGAAGAATTCCATTCCGTTCTACGAGGCCTATCTCGACCAGTTCCCGAACGGCCGTTTCGCGACGGTGGCGCGGTTGAACATCGACGAGTTGCAGGATCCGAAAGCCGAAGACCGAAAGGTCGCGGCCCTCGATACGGATGAGGCGGATGCCAATTCCGGCTCCACGGTGCGCACCTCGGTTGGCATTTCGGACGAGATGAAGCAGGCGCTGGGCAGCGAGCAGACGGAAAACGCCATCGGCCTCGACCGCGAGGGCCGGATCGACCTGCAGTTGCGCATCGAGGCGCTTGGCAACGAACTTGGCCGCGTCGACGGCAATATCGGGCCCAAGACCCGCCAGGCCATCGGCGACTGGCAAGAGAGGAACGGCCTGCCGCCGACCACCTTCCTGACGCGCGAGCAACTGGCCTTCCTGGTGGTCCAGACCGATCCGATGATGGAGGCCGGCGTGCCAAGCACGCAGCCGACCAGGCCCGCGCGGCGGCGCCGAAAAAGCAGGTCGTGCAGAAGGCCCGCACGCCGAAGGCGGTGGCGCAGAAACCCCGCAGGAAGCAACAGCAGGTCGTTCAGGCGAGGCGCAACCGCGACACGCTGGTCGGCCGCGAGGAACCCCCGCCGCCCCAGGACAACAACAACGACTTCCTGACCAAGGCGCTGATATTCGGCACCGGTGTGGCCGTGGGCGGCGCGCTCAAGAACTGACGCGCCAGGGGCATCCCCGGATGGCGCGAGGGCAGGCTATGTCGGCCCAAGCTACTGAGTGCTGATCCGCATCTCCACCCGGCGGTTGACCGGATCATAGGGATCGGGGCTGCGCGGGTTCTTCTCGCCCATCCCGATGGCCTTGATGCGGGCAGCGTCGACGCCGCTGGACGTCAGGAAGGCGGTCACCGAGCGTGCCCTTCGCTGCGACAGTCCCTCATTGTAGTGGACCGTGCCGGACGCGTCGGTATAGCCTTCGACGACGAAGCTGAGGGAGCTCAGCCGGCTGTCCTTCAGCGCCTTGGCGAACTCGTCGAGTTCCGCGCGCGCCGTCGCATCGAGCTCGGCCGAATCCAGTCCGAAATTGACCAGCATGTCGAGGCCTGCCTGTTTGGCCGGGGCTTCCTTCGTCTCGCTTTTGCTCTTGCACTCGTCTTCGCTGCCGACGCAAATTCCACGCGAAGCGCCGAGTTTGCCCTCACCGGCAAAGAACTTCACGATATCTTCCGATTTCTGAAGCGGATCGGCAAAAGCCTGGCCCGACACAAGCGCGATCACCAACACTAAGGCTGCATTGCCCAATTGCATAACCGTTACTCCCGTCTGAGCATCCGATTTCGCCAGCCGGATCATATCAAATTCCGGAGCAATTGTCTGTCGGCGACATCGAAAATATACGGCATTGCCGACAGTGGCCGCTCCGCGGCCGAGCAAGGCTTGACCGTTGCCTCGCCGGAGGCTTGAGTGGTTGTTGTCCCTCAGGGAAGGCGTGGCAGCCATGGCCAATGAGCTCCGATTCAAAACGGCACGGGATCTTTTCATGGCTTGTCCCGCTGTTGCCGAGGACATGAGCGCCCCTCCAACCGAGCAAGCCTCGATCGAGTTCTGCCGCGCCCTGCTCGCCGGGCCGGTGCCCGAGGAGGCGATCACGTTCTGCGCCTATCTGCTTGCCGAACGGGCTGCCGTCTGGTGGGCGCATGAGTGTCTGAGCCACCTGACCGACCTGCTCGACGGGCAGGATCAGGAACTGCTCATGCTTGTCGGCGACTGGGTCAGCGAACCGGACAATCCCCGGCATCATGCCGGGCTGAGCAGGGCCGCGGCGATGCCGCCGACAACCCCCGCCGCCTGGATCGCCCTGGCGGCGGCATGGCGCGGCGACGGTTCGGCCGCGGAAACCACGGCGCGGCCTGTCGCGCGGCTGTTCCCCGCCGCCCATGCGGTCAATGCCGGGATTCTGTCGGGACTGGCGCGTGTCGCGCTCGCCGATCGCTTTTCCGTGCTTTCAGCCTTCGTCGAACTGGGCATCCAGACGGCAGAGATCGATGCGATGCGTCAATCGACGGACGCCTAGTTAGTGAAATTCCGGAAAAAGTGCGCGGCAGCGGCTTTGCTGGCCTATTTGGCCACGCTTATCCCC
>NZ_RZOS01000338.1:0-6417 GCF_004022605.1 Mesorhizobium sp. M4B.F.Ca.ET.089.01.1.1 | reverse complement strand
GATTGAAGGACAGATTGCCCCAGAGTTTTATCCAGATCTCCGAGCGGATGTCCTCGCGCACCGGCGCCTGCAGTCCGGCTTTGACCATCTCGCGCGCCAGCGCGGTTACGCGCTCGCTCTTTTCGCCGGACGGCTCGCCAAGCGAGAACCGCGTACCCTCGACATGGCGGATCAGGCCGGGGGCATCGACCTCCGCGGCGGGATAGACGACGGAGCCGATGACGCGCTGCGGGCCGATGCGCTGCCAGATCGTGCCGCCGGGATCGACCGCCTGGATGCGCGTGCCTTCGAGCGCGCCGCCGGCCTTGTAGAAGTACCACCAGGGCACGCCGTTCTGCATGGTGACGACCGCTGTCTCCGGTCCAAGCAGCGGTGCGATCTGGTCGAGCGCCGGCGCCAGCGAATGGGCCTTCAGCGCCAGCACGACATAGTCCTGCACGCCGAGCTCTTCCGCGCGGGCGGCCGCCCTCACTGGCGCGGCAATCTCGCTCTCGCCCTCGATCAGCCTGAGGCCATCGGCCTTGATCGCCTCGAGATGCGCGCCGCGCGCCACGACCGACAGATCGACTGTGCCTGCGGCTGCCAGCTTGGCGGCGAGATAGCCGCCGATGGCGCCGGCGCCGAACACGGTGACGCGCATCAGCCGAGCCCGAGTTTTGCCGCGAGACCGATGCGCTGCAATTTTCCCGTCGCGCCCTTCGGGATCTCGTCCAGGATCAGCACCTTGCGCGGCACCTTGAAATCGGCGAGCCGAGTCGACGCAAAGCCGCGTATGTCGGACTCGCTGGCGCTCTGGCCTTCGCGCAGCACGACTGCGGCCGCGACCTCTTCGCCGAGCTTGTCGTGCGGCATGGCGAAGGTGACGACCTGCGCCACCGCCGGATGGTCCATCAGCACGCCGTCGACCTCAAGCGGCGAGATCTTCTCGCCGCCGCGATTGATGATCTCCTTCAGCCGGCCGGTGACGCGCAGATAGCCATCCTCGTCGAGCACGCCCTGGTCGCCGGTATGGAACCAGCCGTGGGCGAAGGCGCTGGCGTTGGCGTCGGGATTCTTCTCGTAGCCTGCGGTGACGTTGGGGCCGCTAATGACGATCTCGCCGGTCTCGCCGGCGTCAAGCAGCCGTCCGTCCGGCGCCATGACAGCTACGTCCGGTCCGGCCGCGGCGCCGACGCTGCCCGGCTTGCGCTGGCCTGGCGGCAGGCGGTTGGACGCCATCTGATGCGCGGCCTCGGTCATGCCGTAGGATTCGATCACCGGGCAGCCGAAGGTCGCCTCCAGCTCGGCCATCACCTGCGCCGGCAAGGACGCGGAGGACGAGCGGATGAAGCGCAGCGGTGCCGCCGCAAGCGCTTCCGCATTGCGCGCGGCGCGCGGCAGGATCGCCTGATGCATGGTCGGCACCGCCGTGTACCAGCTCGGCTTTGCCTCGCCCAGCCAGTGGAAGAAGCGTAGCGCATTGAAGCCCGGCGTGCAGAAGACGCTGCCACCGGCGGCGAGCGAGGACAGCACAGCCGCGATCAGCCCGTGAATGTGGAAGAGCGGCATGATGTTGAGGCAGCGATCGGCCGAGGTCAGGCCGAGCGTCGCGCCGATATGCGCGGCCGAGGCGGCAAGATTGGCATGGCTTAATGGCACCAGCTTCGGGCGCGAGGTGGTGCCGGAAGTGTGGAGAAGCAGCGCGATGTCGCCGTCCGCTGCCAATCCCGACGCGACGGGCGGGCCGACCGGATCGCCTTCGATGGCGAAGCTGCCGGCGGGCGCGTCATCCGGCGGCAGCAACCGCAGCACGCGGATGCCGAGACGCTCGGCGACTTCGACCGCCGGCCCGTGCTCATCCCTGGCAACCAGAATCGCCCTGGCGCCGATGTCCGAGAGATAGAAATCGAGCTCGTCGGCCCGGTAGGCCGGATTGAGCGGAGCAGTCGAGGCCGCCGCCGCTACGGCGAGGAAGGCGGCCGCCATCTCCGGTCCGTTCGGCAGCACGATGGCCACGCGGTCGCCACGGCCGAGGCCGAGCGCATTCAGCTTCGCGACCGTCTCGCGGATCAGCCGGCGCAGCCCGCCATGGGTGAGCGTCGGCCTGTCAGGGGCCGAAACAGCCGGCGCGTCAGCGGCGCCGGGGGCGAGGCGGTGCGCAAGGTCCACGGTGTCAGCGGTATTGGTCATGGTCACCGACTATCTTTCCAGCCTGCAAAAATCCAGCCGAGCGGCAGCACACAATCGTGAAGCCGCCGGCATCAGTATCCGAGCGCCATTCCATCCTTGCGCGGATCGGAAGCGCCGGTCAGCGTTCCCTTCTCCCAGTCGATCAGCACGGCCTGCCCGCCGCCCAGCGGGTGATCCGGCTCCACCACCTGATGGCCGCGCCGGCGAAGGCCTTCAACTGTGTCGGGACGGACGTTTCGCTCCGCCTCGACGACGTCGTGATTGTAGAAGACGCGCGGCGCGTCCAGCGCCTGCTGCGGGTCCATGCCGAAGTCGATCATATTGGTCAAAAGATGGACATGGCCGAAAGGCTGGTAGCCGCCGCCCATGACGCCGAACGGCATCACCGCGCGGCCGTCCTTCGTCATCATGCCCGGCATGATGGTGTGCATCGGCCGCTTGCCGGGCGCTATCGCGTTCGGATGTTTCGGATCGAGCCGGAAGCTGGTGCCCCTGTTCTGCAGCACGACGCCGGTCTTTGGGCTGACGACGCCGCTGCCGAAGGAATAGTAGGTCGAGTTGATGAAGCTGACGGCGTTCAAGTCACGGTCGACGACGGAGATGTAGACCGTGTCGCTGCCCGGCAGATCGAGGCGCGGCAAATCGGTCATGGCGCGTTCGCGGTCGATGGCGGCGCGCAGCCGGTCGGCATAGACGGCGGACAAAAGCTCTTTCACCGGGACGGCGACATGATCCTGGTCGCCGAGAAATGTATCACGGTCGCGGTAAGCCAGCCGCCCGGCCTCGATCTCCAGATGCAGGCGCTCGGCGCCATTGGGGTCGAGCCCGCCAAGCTCAAAACCGGAGAGCACGTTCAACATCAAAAGCGCGGTCAGGCCCTGATTGTTCGGCGGCATCTGATGGATGCCGTAGCCCTTGTAGGAGATGCCAACCGGGGCCTTGTAGTCGCCCTTGGTCGAAGCGAAATCGTCGAGCGTGTGCAGCCCGCCGAGCTGGCGCAAGCGACCGACGATGTCCTCGGCCACCGCACCCTCGTAGAAGCCGGCACGGCCTTTCCTGGCGATGATGCGCAGCGTTTCGGCAAGCTCCGGCTGGCGATGGACGTCGCCGGCCCTGGGTGGTTTGCCGCCGGGCAGGAAGATGCGCGCCGCGACCTCGTCGGCCGACAGATCGGTCTCGGGATCTTTCCAGTCGAAGGCGACGCGGTCGTGCACGACATAGCCGTTTTCGGCATAGTGGATCGCCGGCGCCAGCGCGTCGGCGATGCCCTTGCGGCCATGATCCTCCAGCAGCCTGCACCAGGCGTCGACGGCCCCCGGAATGGTGACCGCATGCGGGCCCTGCTTCGGCAATTCGCTGAAGCCCTTCTCCAGATACCAGTCGACGGTCGCCGCCGCCGGCGCCCTGCCCGAGCCGTTGAAGGCGAGCACCTCGCCCTGGCCTTTCGGACAGTAGAGGACGAAACAGTCGCCGCCGATGCCGGTCGACTGCGGCTCGACCACGGCCTGCACGGCGGCGGCGCAGACGGCGGCGTCCATCGCATTGCCGCCGGAGCGCAGCATCTCGATCGCGGCGAGGGTCGAGAGCGGATGCGAGGTCGCGGCCATGGCTTCGGTGGCGCGGACCGGCGAGCGGCCGGGAAACTGAAAATCACGCATGCTGTTACGGTATCCCTGCATTCAACGTCCGCGGCCGAAAAGCTGAGCGGCGGACAACAAGACGATCGATAGCACGATCAGGCAAGTCGAAATGGCGGCAATGGTCGGATCGATCTGGTCGCGCAGCGCATTGAACATGCGGCGCGTCAGCGTCGTGGTTTCGCCGCCGGAGATGAACAGCGAAACCACCACCTCGTCGAAGGAGGTGATGAAGGCAAACAGCGCGCCCGACACGATCGAGAAGCGGATTTGCGGCATCGTCACCTGAAGGAAGGCGGAGAAGCGGTTGGCGCCGAGGCTGCGCGCCACCTTCTCCTGGCTCATGTCGTAGGACCGCAGGCCGGAAACAACGGTCAGCACCACCAGCGGCAGGGCCTGCACAGTGTGAGCGATGACGAGGCCGGTCAGCGTGTTGTTGAGGCCGATGCGGGCGTAGAGGAAGAAGGTGCCGATGCCGATCAGGATGACCGGGATGATCAGCGAGGCGGTGAGCAGCGCGTTGATGGCGCCGGTCAGCCGAAGCGTGCCGGCATTGATGGCATAGGCGGCGGCGGTGCCGAGCGGCGTCGCCACGATCATCGTCATCACAGCGACCTTCACCGAAACGACGGTGGCATCGCGCCATTCGACCGAACCGAAATAGCTCTCGTACCAGCGCAGCGACCATTGCTCGGGCGGGAACTGCAGCAGCGTCGAGCCGGAAAACGACATGATGACGATGATGACCGACGGCGCGATCAGGAACAGCAGGACCAGCGCTCCGAGCGCATAGAGCCAGAGCCGTTGCCGGTGCGATATGGGCAGGGCATTTTCCATGCTCATCGCGAGCTCCAGACGCCGGTGGCGCGCGCGCCGAGCAGCCATTGGAACAGGCCGAGCAGGGCGAGCGTGACGGCAAGCAGAACGACGCCGAGTGCGGCGCCCGCGCCCCAGTTGGAATAGAGGCTGGTGGTCTGCTCCATGCGCATCGCCCACATGATGACCTTGCCGCCGCCCATCAATGCCGGCGTGACGAAAAAGCCAAGGCAGAGCACGAAGACGATGACCACGCCCGAGGCGAGGCCGGGCAGCGACAGCGGGAAGAATATCTGCCGGAAAGTGGCGGCCGGGCTGGCACCGAGATTCATGCCGGCGCGCAGGCAATCGATGTCGATCGTCTTCATCGAGGCGTAGAGCGGCAGCACCAGAAACGGCAGCATGATGTGGGTCATGCCGATAATGACGCCGGCGAAATTGTTGGCGAGCGGCAGCGGCTGGCTAATGACGCCGAGGTCGATCAGCCAGCTGTTGATCAGGCCCTTGCGCTGCAGGATGACCAGCCAGGCATAGGTGCGCACCAGCACCGAGGTCCAGAACGGCAGGATGACCAGGATCAGGCAGATCGAGGCCGCGCGGCGCGGCAGTTGCGACAGCATGTAGGCCAGCGGATAGCCGAGCACGACGCAGGCGCCGGTGACGGCGAAGGCAACCTTGAAGGTGGTGAGGAAGGTCTTGATGTAGGAGGGCTGCTGGAAGAAGCACGCGTAGTTCGAAGCGCTCAGCGCGCCGGTCTCGTCGAACAGCGACAGCCAGAACAGCCAGCCGATCGGCACGATGATGACGGCGAAGACGAGCAGCAGGCCGGGCGACAGCAGCGCCAGCAGCCCGAAGGATTCGCGGCGCGCATCGGCATGCAACGCATCGGCGTTGAGCGGCGGGGCGCCGGCATGGGGCAGTATGGCGGATTGCACGCTCATCAGTCCGCCGCCACCAGCACCACATCCTCGGCATCGATACCGAGATTGACCGGCTCGCCGGGCCTTGGCAGCTTTGCCAGCACGTCACTGCGGCAATAGTCGCGCAGCGTCACCTGGCGCCCGTCTCGCAGAGTGGCATAGCAAGCGAAACTGTCGCCCTGGTAGATGACGTCGCCGACGGTCGCCGGGATCACATTGATGCTACCCGCCGGCTGAGCGTCGGCGACGAGGCGCAACTTTTCCGGCCGCACCACCATCAGATGGCAGCCGGCGGCTGGCGCCGCAGAGGTCATGCGGATCTTCCTGTCCTCATACCAGACGCTGCCGTTGCGGCTTTCGACCGGGATGAATTTGGAATCGCCGATGAAGCCGGCGACGAAGCGCGTTTTGGGCGCGGCGTAGAGCACTTCCGGCCTGTCGATCTGCTCGATGCAGCCGGCGTTCATGACGGCGATGCGATCCGACATGGTGATCGCCTCGCGCTGGTCGTGGGTGACGTAGACAGTCGTCATGCCCAGCCGGCGATGCAGATTGCGCAATTCGATCTGCATGTGCTCGCGCAGGCTCTTGTCCAGGGCCGAAAGCGGCTCGTCCATCAGGACGATGCGTGGCTCGAAGACGATGGCGCGGGCCAGCGCCACGCGCTGCCGCTGGCCGCCGGAAAGCTGGTCGACGCGGCGCTCGCCGAGCCCTTTCAACTGCACGAGGTCCAGCGCCTTTTCGACGCGCTCGGCCGTCTCCGCCGTCGAGACGCGGCGCTGCTTCAACGGAAAGGCGATGTTGTGGAAGACATTCATATGCGGGAACAGCGCATAGTTCTGGAACACCATGCCGATGTTGCGCCGGTGCGGCGG
>NZ_RZOS01000337.1:0-6442 GCF_004022605.1 Mesorhizobium sp. M4B.F.Ca.ET.089.01.1.1 | reverse complement strand
GCTCAAGGCCATGGGATTTGGCGACAGCCTGGGTGCCTTGCGCGTGTCCATCGGCCACGCGACGGCGGTCGAGGATATCGAGCTGTTCCGCGCAGCACTCGCCGGCATTGCCGGGCGTCGTGCCGGCGGCGAAAAGGCCGCCTGAGCGCGACGAAAGGGAATTCGGGCCTCCGGGCCTGGTAGAGCCGTGCGTTTCAATTGGCCGGGTGAATTCCCGGTCGGGACGCACTATATGGAACTTACGCCGCCCCGGCCCGCCCATGCGTGGCCAACTGGTGGTGCCATAGTTTGAAAACTGTCGGGCCTTGACCCCGGCGTGGATGGAGAACGCTTATGCCTGCTGTGCAGGAGACGATCGATCGGGTTCGAAAGATCGACGTCGACCAGTATAAATACGGATTCCAGACAGAGATCGCGATGGACAAGGCCCCCAAGGGCCTGAGCGAAGACATCATTCGCTTCATCTCTGAAAAGAAGGGCGAGCCGGACTGGATGCTGGAATGGCGTCTGGAGGCCTATCGCCGCTGGCTGACCTTGGAAGAGCCGACCTGGGCGCGCGTCGACTATCCCAAGATCGACTTCCAGGACATCTATTACTACGCGGCGCCGAAGAGCACCCCTGGTCCGACCTCGCTCAGCGAAGTCGATCCCGAGATCCTGAAGGTTTACGAGAAGCTCGGCATCCCGCTGAAGGAGCAGGAGATTCTCGCCGGCGTGCAGAAGACGGATGCCTCGGAGCTCGAGGAAGCCAACGACAATGTCTACAAGTCGGGCCGCGTGGCAGTCGACGCCGTGTTCGATTCCGTCTCCGTCGTCACCACCTTCAAGAAGGAACTAGCCGAGGCCGGCGTCATCTTCTGCTCGATCTCGGAAGCGATCCGGGAGCATCCGGAACTGGTGAAGAAGTATCTCGGCTCGGTCGTGCCGACCTCGGATAATTTCTACGCCACGTTGAACTCGGCCGTGTTCACCGACGGGTCCTTCGTCTTCGTGCCCAAGGGCGTGCGGTGCCCAATGGAGCTCTCGACCTATTTCCGCATCAACGAGAAGAACACCGGCCAGTTCGAGCGCACGCTGATCATCGCCGAGGAGGGGGCTTATGTCTCCTATCTCGAAGGCTGCACGGCGCCGCAGCGCGACGAGAACCAGCTGCACGCCGCGGTGGTCGAGCTGGTCGCTCTCGACGATGCCGAGATCAAATATTCGACGGTGCAGAACTGGTACCCCGGCGACGCCGAGGGCAAGGGCGGCATCTACAATTTCGTCACCAAGCGTGGCGACTGCCGCGGCGACCGCTCGAAGATCTCGTGGACGCAGGTCGAGACCGGTTCGGCGATCACCTGGAAATATCCGAGCTGCATCCTGCGCGGCGACGATTCCAGCGGCGAGTTCTATTCGATCGCGGTCTCGAACGGCTACCAGCAGGTCGATAGCGGCACCAAGATGATCCATCTCGGCAAGAACACGTCGAGCCGCATCATCTCCAAGGGCATCGCCGCCGGCTTCTCGCAGAACACCTATCGCGGCCAGGTCTCGGCGCACCGCAAGGCGACCAACGCCCGCAACTTCACCAACTGCGACTCGCTTCTGATCGGCGACCAGTGCGGCGCGCACACCGTGCCGTACATGGAAGCCAAGAACTCGACGGCCCAGTTTGAGCACGAGGCGACGACGTCGAAGATCTCCGAGGACCAGAAGTTCTACGTCATGCAGCGCGGCATCCCCGAGGAAGAGGCGATCGCGCTGATCGTCAACGGCTTCGTCAAGGACGTCATCCAGCAGCTGCCGATGGAATTCGCCGTCGAGGCGCAGAAGCTGATCGGCATCAGCCTCGAGGGAAGTGTGGGGTGACAAAGGCGCCCAAACGCGAATCCGCAGAAAAGCATGTCTATCTGCGGGATCGAATGGACAGCTGGGAAACGAGACTGCAACTGGCGTTGTGTTTGGGCGCCGCGGGTGTTGCGTTGCTTGTCGCGGCCTATTCGCCGGCTGGCTTTTGGCAGGGGCTTTTGGAAGCCTTGAAGCAGTTGATAAATCGGATTTAGCCGGGCAGGCGGCTACGGATAGGACGAACAAGAATGCTTGAAATCAGAAACCTCCATGCCCGCATCGTCGATGACGGCACCGAGATCATCCGCGGCCTGAACCTGACGGTGCAGGCCGGCGAGGTCGCCGCTATCATGGGCCCGAACGGGTCCGGCAAGTCGACGCTGTCCTATATCCTCGCCGGGCGCGAGGACTATGAGGTCACCGAGGGTGACATCCTCTACAACGGCCAGTCGATCCTCGAAATGGACCCGGCCGAGCGCGCCACCGCCGGCATCTTCCTCGCTTTCCAGTATCCGATGGAGATACCGGGCGTCGCGACCATGGAATTTCTGAAAGTGGCGATGAACGAGCAGCGCAAGGCGCGCGGCGAGGAGCCGCTGAAGATCCCGGAATTCTTGAAGCGCGTGAAGGACGCCGCCGCCTCGCTCAACATGGACATGGCGATGCTGAAGCGGCCGCTCAATGTCGGCTTCTCCGGCGGCGAGAAGAAGCGGGCCGAGATCCTGCAGATGAAGCTGCTCGAGCCAAAGCTCTGCGTGCTCGACGAGACCGATTCCGGCCTCGACATCGACGCGCTGAAGATTGTCTCCGATGGCGTCAATGCGCTGCGTTCGCCGGAGCGCGCCATCGTCGTCATCACCCACTACCAGCGCCTGCTGGAGCACATCGTGCCGGACTCGGTGCACGTGCTCTACAAGGGCCAGGTGATCAAGTCGGGCGACAAGTCGCTGGCGCTCGACCTCGAGGCCAATGGCTATGCCGGCGTGATCGGCGAAGCCGCGTGAGATGCGAGCAGGCGAGGCGAGAGCGATGAACATGCACGCACAGCCCCAGCGGACCCTGGCCGAAACGGCGCTGATCGATGCCTTCGGCGAGCGGCTTTCGCTGCTGCCGGGCGACGGCGCGGTGATGACCAAGCGCGACGACGCGATCGAGGCGATCAAGCATGGCCTGCCGACGCGGCGCGTCGAATCCTGGCACTATACCGACCTGCGCCGCCTGCTGACTTCGGTGCCGGCCTTCGAGGCCGAAGGTGCGGTGAAGGCGCTTGAGCCGGTCTTCGAGGGTTCGGCCGTGCTGCCGGTGCTGAACGGCGTCTCGAATGCGAAATTTCCCGAGATCGATGGCGTCACGGTACAGCGCCTGTTGGAGAAGCTGACCGACGGCAGCGTGGCGCCCGGGCTCGACCCCTATGGCGCCGATGACGCCATCGGCGCGCTGAATACAGCGTTCGTCGCCGATGGCTATTTCGTCGACATCGCCGACGGCGCCGAACTGGCAAAGCCGATCGAACTGCAGAACCTGCAATCCGGCGGCCAGGCGCATGTACGGCTGCTGACGCGCGTCGGCGCCAGCGCCAGGGCGACCATCGTCGAACGCCAGTCGGGCGAGGGCGCTGGCCTCGCCAGCTCCGTCAGCCAGCTCGTGCTCGGCGACGGCGCCGAGGTGACCTGGCTGATCGTGCAGGAGCAATCCGATGCCGCCACGCATCTTGCCCAGTTCAAGGCGCATATCGGCAAGGACGCGAAACTGACGCTGTTCGTCATGAATGCCGGCGGCAGGCTGGTGCGCCAGGAGGTCGTGGTGCGCACGACCGGCGAGGGCGCCGATTTCAAATTGCGCGGCATCAACCTTCTGGCCGGCGACACCCATACCGACACCACCATGGTGCTCGACCATGCCGTGCCGCACACCACCTCGACGGAAGTGATCCGCAACGTGGTGACCGGCAAGGCGCGCGGCGTCTTCCAGGGCCGCATCAACGTGCATCAATACGCGCAGAAGACCAACGCCAAGATGGCCTGCAACACGCTGCTGCTGTCGGACGACGGCGAGTTCTCGACAAAGCCCGAGCTCGAGATCTTCGCCGACGACGTCGTTTGCGGCCATGGCGCGACCGTCACCGAGATCGACCACGACCATCTGTTCTACCTGATGGCGCGCGGCATCGACGAGAAGAGCGCGCGCGGCCTGCTGGTGAAGGCCTTCGTCGCCGAAGTGATCGAGGAACTGGAAGACGAGGCTCTTGTCGAGGCGCTGGAAGCGCGCCTCGACGAGTGGTTTTTGACGCACGGGTAAGCGCCTGTCTTCTCCCCTTGCGGGAAAAGGTGGATCGGCGTGCAGCGCCGAGCGGGGTGCTGGACGGAGTGAGGCGGTGCCTCGGAAGAGCTTGTGATGGACCAGAAAGTCGAATCCACCCCCTACGACGTCGAGGCCATCCGCCGCGATTTCCCGATCCTGTCGCGCGAAGTCTACGGCAAGCCGCTGGTCTACCTCGACAATGGCGCCTCGGCGCAGAAGCCTAAAGCCGTGCTCGACGCCATCCAGCACGCCTATAGCCAGGAATACGCCAACGTCCATCGCGGCCTGCATTTCCTGTCGAATGCCGCGACCGACGCCTATGAGAGCGCGCGGAAGTCAGTGCAGAGGTTTCTGAACGCACCGAGCACCGACAACATCGTCTTCACCTCCAACACCACCGCGGCGATCAACACGGTCGCCTATGGCTATGGCATGCCCAATATCGGCGAAGGCGACGAGATCGTGCTGTCGATCATGGAGCACCACTCCAACATCGTGCCGTGGCATTTCATCCGCGAGAGGCAGGGCGCCAAGCTGGTCTGGGTGCCGGTCGACGATCTCGGCGCCTTCCACATCGAGGAATTCGAAAAGCGGCTGACTTCGCGCACGAAGCTCGTCGCCATCACCCAGATGTCGAACGCGCTGGGCACGGTGACTCCGATCAAGGAGATCGTGCGCATCGCGCATGCGCGGGGCATTCCCGTGCTCGTGGACGGCAGCCAGAGCGCGGTCCATATGCCGATCGACGTGCAGGACCTCGACTGCGATTTCTTCGTCTTCACCGGCCACAAGGTCTACGGCCCGTCCGGCATCGGCGTGCTTTACGGCAAGAAGGACATTCTCGCCGGCATGCGCCCGTTCATGGGCGGCGGCGAGATGATCGAGGAAGTGACCGAGGACATCGTCACCTACAACGAGCCGCCGCATCGTTTCGAGGCCGGCACGCCGCCGATCGTGCAGGCGATCGGGCTGGGTGCCGCGCTCGAATATATGGAAAAGGTCGGCCGCGAGCGCATCGCCGCGCACGAGGCGGATCTCAAGGACTATGCCCATGAGCGGCTGCGCGCCATCAATTCGCTGCGCATCTTCGGTGACGCGCCGGGCAAGGGCGCCATCATCTCGTTCGAATTGCAGGGCATACATGCCCATGACGTGTCGATGGTGATCGACCGGCAGGGCGTGGCAGTGCGTGCCGGCACCCATTGCGCCCAGCCGCTGTTGAAACGCTTCGGCGTGACCTCCACATGCAGGGCATCGTTCGGCATGTATAATACCAGGGCCGAGGTCGATGCTTTGGCCGAGGCGCTGGAAAAGGCGCGAAAGTTCTTCGGGTGACGACCATGGAAGATGCGAGCACCACCGCAGAGACTGCTCCGGAAACGGCCGCGGACGGCGTGGTTTCGGCTTCGACGATTCCCGCCGATGAGCTGGCGCGGCTGACCGACGACATCGTCTCGGCGCTGAAGACGGTCTACGACCCGGAAATCCCCGCCGACATCTACGAGCTCGGCCTCGTCTACAAGATCGACATCGAGGACGACCGCTCGGTCAAGATCGACATGACCCTGACCGCGCCGGGCTGCCCGGTGGCAGGCGAGATGCCGGGCTGGGTCGAGAACGCCGTCGGCGCCGTGGAAGGTGTCTCCGGCGTCGAGGTCAGCATGGTCTTCGATCCGCCATGGACGCCCGACCGCATGTCGGAAGAGGCGCAGGTCGCGGTCGGCTGGTACTAAATGTGATGACGCAATTCCGGACGGAAAACCGCGACGCACTTTTCCTGGAATTGCTCTGGCATCGGCTTGAAAAGATTGGATGACTTGCAGCGAAGGCGAAAGTTCACCATCTTAAGGGCAGACTCATTCCACGGGCCTTGAACCCGCGCGAACGTGGAGAATGACATGGGACGCTTCGCCGTCATCACGATGACCGAAAAGGCCGCCGACCGGGTGCGCGAGATCGTCGCCACCCGCGACAATGCGCACGGCATCCGCCTCGGCATCAAGAAGGGCGGCTGCGCCGGCATGGAATACACGGTCGATCTGGTGACCGAGCCGAACACCAAGGACGATCATATCGAGCGCGACGGCGCCCATGTCTATGTCGCGCCGGAAGCAGCGCTCTTCCTGTTCGGCACCGAGATGGATTTCGAGCAGACGACGCTGCGCACCGGCTTCACCTTCAAGAACCCGAACCAGAGCTCGGCCTGCGGCTGCGGCGAATCGGTCGAATTGAAGCCGGCCGATCTGAAGGCGCTGGCCGACGCGCGCGCTTCCGCCTGCTCGGCCTGCCGTGCTCAGTCCGGCAGCGCGGC
>NZ_RZOS01000336.1:0-6453 GCF_004022605.1 Mesorhizobium sp. M4B.F.Ca.ET.089.01.1.1 | reverse complement strand
AGCATGGCTCGCGCTATTGCGCCTTGCCCTGGATGGCCCTGCCCCAGTCGAGCAGTGGCTTGGCCCGCAAGGTGAAATCGACGAGCTCGTCGACCAGCGCCGGCGAGTGGATCCCGGCCGGGTCAATTGCCTGCTGGACGTAAAAGTGCCGGTTGCGGATGGCTTCGGCCAAGTCGCTGTCAGTGACATGCTCGAAGCCGCGCGGCGTGCGCTTCATGCGATCCTCGGTCTCGAATTCGAGACGGTTCTTCTTCAAGGCCGCCACCAGCGCGCGATACTTCTCCGGCTTCGTCGCGATGGCGTTGCGCATGGCGAGCAGCAGTTCGGGGCTGGGCTGCCACCAGGCGACGCCCGAGAAGCACCGCTCGAGCCCGATATGCACGTAGAACACGCCCTGCTCCATCTTGGTGCCGTCGGGCGACAGGATGGCCGACAGATGCCGGTTGTAGGGCCGCTTGTCCTTGGAGAAACGCACGTCGCGATTGATGCGGAACAGCGACTTCTTGCGGTCGCCGCGCAGGCCAAGTCCGGCCGCGGCGAAACGCTCGGTCAGCGTCTCGACGAGATCGCAGAACGGCTCGTGCAGCTCGCTCTCGTACAGGTCGCGGTTCTCGTGAAACCACTCGCGGTTCTGGTGGAAGTCGAGCGCCTTGAGGAACGGAATGGCCTTTTGGCCAAACCCCTTGAACGGGCCGGCCATCACGCCTTGCCAACCCGTTGCAACCATGTGTCCTCGTCGATGACTTCGACGCCGAGTTCACCGGCAAGCTTCAGCTTGGAGCCCGCGCCCGGACCGGCCACCAACAGATCGGTCTTCGCCGACACCGAGCCCGCCACCTTGGCGCCAAGCCGTTCGGCCATGGCCTTGGCTTCGGAGCGCGTCATCTTTTCCAATGAACCGGTAAAGACGATCGTCTTGCCGGCGACCTCGCTGTCGGCCGAGACCGTGACGATATACGGCTTTGGCTTGACTTGCTCGAGCAGCTTCTCAAGCACGTCGTCGTTGCGTTCATTGCCGAAGAAATCGCGCAGCGCGCCGATCACCGTATCGCCGATGCCGTTGATCGAGGGGAAAACGCTGTGCGGATCGTCGGCCTTTGCCGTCTCCTTGCCGATGCGGATCAGCTCCTCCATGGTCGAGAAGGTCCGGGCCAGCACGGCGGCTGTCGTTTCGCCGATATGGCGGATGCCGAGGGCGAAGATGAAGCGGTCGAGCTCCGGCTCACGGCGCGCGTCGATGGCCGCGAACAGCTTGTCGAGGCCTTCATAGTTGCGATCCTCGGCGCTGCGCACATTCTTGCGCGTCTTGCCCGATGCGGCCTCGCGCAACCTCGCCTGCTCCTCGCGCCGCCCGGCCAGCGCCCTGGTGACGTCGGGACGACGATCCTTGAGCGTGAAGATATCGGCGGCCGTCTTGATCAATCCGGCGTTGAAGAAGAGATCGATGTTTTCCGCGCCCAGCCCCTCGATATCCATGGCGCCGCGCGAGACGAAGTGGCGCAATCCCTCCACGGCCTGCGCCGCGCAGATCAGCTCGCCGGTGCAGCGGCGGCGGGAATCTTCCTTGCCGGTCTTCTCGTTGATCTCGCGCGTCGCCGGCGAACCGCAGATCGGGCAGGTATGCGGGAATTCATAAGGCACGGCATCCGACGGGCGCTTGTCGATGACCACGCTGACGATCTGCGGAATGACATCCCCTGCCCTCTGGATGACCACAGTGTCGCCGATGCGGACGTCGATGCCGTCGCGGATCGGCAGGCCGTTGCTGTCGAGACCCTTGATATAGTCCTCATTGTGCAGCGTGACGTTCTCGACCACGACGCCGCCGACGGTGACGGGCGCCAGCCGCGCCACCGGCGCCAGCGTGCCGGTGCGACCGACCTGGATGTCGATCTTCTGCACGGTCGTCATCGCCTGCTCGGCCGGAAATTTGTGCGCGACGGCCCAGCGCGGCTCGCCTGTGACGAACCCCCACCGGCGCTGCAATTCCAGCTGGTCGACCTTGTAGACGACCCCGTCGATGTCGTAGCCCAGCGACGAGCGCTGCTCCTCGATCCGATGATAGTGCGCGATCAGTTCCTCGATCGATTTCGCCCGCACCATCAACGGGCTGACCTTGAACCCCCACTCGGCGAATTTCTGCACCGAATCATATTGGGTGGGAGCCGGATCCGCCGTCGTGTAGCCCCAGGCATAGGCGAAGAACTTCAGGTTGCGGCTGGCGGTGACTGATGGATCCTTCTGGCGCAGCGACCCGGCAGCGGTGTTGCGCGGATTGACGTAGTCCTGACCGCCGGCGGCCGCCGAACGTTGCTTCAGCGCCTCGAACTCGGCATAGGTCATGTAGACCTCGCCGCGTATCTCGATCGAATCGGGCCAGCCCGAGCCCTTCAGGGTTTTCGGGATATCCGCGATCGTCTTGAGGTTGGCGGTGATGTCTTCGCCGACGGCGCCGTCGCCGCGCGTTGCGCCCTGCACGAACACGCCGCGCTCGTAGCGCAGCGAGGCCGACAGCCCGTCGATCTTCGGCTCGGCCGTGAAGGCGATGTCCAGATCCTTGTCGCGGTCGAAGAAGCGCCGGCCGCGCTCGATGAAGTCGGCGACGTCCTGGTCGGTATAGGCCTTGGAGAGGCTGAGCATCGGCACGGCATGGCGAACCTTGGCAAAGCCCTCCGCCGGCGGCGCGCCGACCCGCTGTGACGGCGAATCCTCGCGCACCAGGTCCGGGAAGCGATCCTCGATGGCGAGGTTGCGGCGCGTCAGCGCGTCGTACTCCGCGTCGGAGATTATCGGCGCGTCGTCGGTATGGTAGCGCCGGTCGTGCTCGGCGATCTCCGCCGCCAGCCGCTTCAGCTCGTCCGCGGCCTCGCTTTCGCTCAGCGAATCGACTGGTTTTTCCGACATGCTTGGCAAGTCCCTGAGTTATGGCGCGCCACTATAAATCAGGATTCGCCGACCGGGAGTCGGCTTGCGCAAAAATCATTCCCGAACAGCAGGATGCAGCCATATCCTGACTCAGATTCCAAGCACAGAGAATCAAGCACCCAGGATGTGTTGAGATTCAGGTCAGGCCGAGGCGAGAATGGTGGCTTCCGAGAACCGGAGCGGAGCGTACTTTTGGGTACGTGAGCACCGGAAGCTCAGGAAGCCGCCGTTCGCAGGCCGGCCTCGCCTGAATATCGACGCAGCCTAGGCTGCGGCCGTGTTCTCGCGCAGCAAACGCTCTGCCGCCGCGCGCGCCTCGTCGGTGATCGTGGCGCCGGCCAGCATGCGCGCGATCTCCTCCTGGCGCGCCGGCCGGTCCATCTCGGCGATGCCGGTGGCGACCCTGTCGGTGCCGCCGGATTTGGAGATCAGGAAATGCGTTGCCGCGCGTGCCGCCACTTGCGGCGCGTGCGTGACGGACAGCACCTGCACCCGCTTCGACAGCCTGGCCAACCGCTGGCCGATGGCATCGGCCACGGCGCCGCCGACGCCGGTGTCGATCTCGTCGAAGACCAGCGTCGGCGCCGAGCCGCGATCGGCCAGCGCAACTTTCAGCGCCAGGAGGAAGCGCGACAGCTCGCCGCCGGAGGCGACCTTCATCATCGGGCCGGGCCTGGTGCCCGGATTGGTGCGCACCCAGAACTCGACCTGGTCGATGCCCTCTTCCATCCGGCTTTCGGCATCGCTCGTTATCTCGACGATGAACTCGGCGCGTTCAAGCTTGAGCGCCGGCAATTCGGCCATCACCGCCCTGGTCAGGCCGACGGCGGCGGCATGGCGAAGCGACGACAGCTGCGCGGCCGAGATGTCGTAGGCCTCGCGCGCCGCGGCCGCCTGTTTCTCCAGCCCGTGCAGGCGTTCCTCGCCGGCATCGAGATCGGCGAGGTCGGCGGCCATCGTGTCGCGCAACTGCGCTAGATCGTCGACCGCCACGCTGTGCTTGCGCGAGGCGGCGCGCAGCGCGAAGAGCCGTTCTTCCGCCTTCTCCAGCCGTTGCGGATCATATTCGGTGGCGCGCAGCGCCGCTTCGACGCCCGACTGCGCGGCATCGAGTGACAGCATCGCCTCGTCAAGCGACTTCACCACCTCATCGAGCAGGCCCGGCGCCTCTCCTGCCTTGCGCTGCAGGCGCCTGAGCAGGCTGGCCAGCTGCGGCAGCGGCGAGGACGGTCCCGAAAGCACATCCTGCGCGTCATGGATTTCCGAGGCGATCTTTTCCGCCCGCATCATCATGGCGCGCAATTCGGCAAGCTCGCTCTCCTCGCCCGGCTGCGGATCGAGCTTCGCCAGTTCGGCGACGGAGGCGCGCAGATAGTCGGCTTCGCGCGCCGCGGCCTCGACCTTGGCGCGATGCTTGGCAAGGTCCTGCTCGCAGCCGCGCCAGTAGCGCCAGGCCTCGCCCGTCGCGCGCGCGGCGCCGAGATGGCCGCCGAAACTGTCCAGCAATTCGCGGTGCGCGCCCGGATCGACCAACGCCCGCTCGTCGTGCTGGCCGTGGATCTCGACCAGCGCATGGCCGATATCGCGCATCAGCGTGACGCTGGACGGCTGGTCGTTGACGAAAACGCGCGTGCGGCCGTCGGCCGTCTGCACGCGGCGCAGGATGATGTCGCCGTCATCCTCGATGGCGTTGTCGGCGAGCAGCGCGCGGGCCGGATGGTTGCGCGGCACGTCGAACACGGCGATGACCTGGCCCTGCGTGGCGCCATGGCGCACGAGTGCCGCGTCGCCGCGCGCGCCGAGCGCCAGCGACAGCGCGTCGAGCAGGATGGATTTGCCGGCGCCGGTTTCGCCGGTCAGCACCGAGAGGCCGGGCAAGAAGTCGATGTCCAGCTTCTCGATCAGGACGATATCGCGGATCGACAGCCTGGACAGCATCGCGGATGTCAGGCGCCGGTGATCAGCTTCCCGGCCTTGGAGATCCACGACCCCGCATTTTCGCGCGGCTCAAGCCCGTTGCTCTGCAGGAGCTTGTAGGAATCCTTGTACCACTGGCTGTCGGGATAATTAGTGCCGAGCACCGCGGCGGCGGTCTGCGCTTCCGATGTCAGGCCCATCGCGTAATAGCTTTCGGTCAGGCGCGCCAGCGCCTCCTCGACATGGCGGGTGTTGGAATAGTTCTCGACCACGGTGCGGAAGCGCTTGACCGCGGCGATATACTCGCGGCGCTCGAGATAGTAGCGGCCGATCTGCATCTCCTTGCCGGCGAGCTGGTCGTTGGCGAAGCGGACCTTCTCCTTGGCGTCGTCGACATATTCTGAGGTCGGCCAGCGCGTCACCAGATCCTGCATCGTCTGCACGGTCAGGCGCGCTTCCTTCTGGTCCTGCGTGACGTCCTTGATCTGGCGGTAGTAGCTCAGCCCGATGATGTACTGGGCATAGGCGGCGTCATCCGTCGACGGGTAGAGCGTCAGGTAGCGTTTGGCCGAGCCGATCGCCTCGTCGTAGTGGCCGGCGCGATAGTCGGCGAAAGCGCCCATCACCATCGATTTGCGGGCGAATTCCGAATACGGGTGCTGGCGGTCGACCGCGTCGAACTTCTTGCTCGCCTCGTCCAGGCGGCCGGCATTCAGATTGGCGAGGCCCTGATTGTAGAGGACGTCCGCGGGCTCGGTCTGGTCGACATAGGTCGACAGGTCGACATCCTTCTCGGAGGACATGCAGGCCGACAGGACGAGCGATGGAACAACCACCGAAAGCGCCAGGAAAACGACCCGGTGCGGTGCTTTCGATTGACCAACTCGCTTGAAGAACATGATTGGATTCCGCCCTTTCGGCGTCATTTCAGTCGTCATTTCGCTCTGGGGCAGCAGCCATAAACCATAACCGCCTTGCCCGGCAACGCTATCTCCGGCCAATCGCACATTTTTGTGGCGGTTCGGCACCGACCCAAGAATGGCACGATTTCACCAACCGGTGATGCATCCATGCAACACCGGCCGGGCGCTACAAAGCCAGAAAATCGTTAAGAATCAAATCATCCAGGGCGCGTAGAGGGGCGCGCTGACGGCAATCATCTCTGCGCTGCGGCCGCGGTCGCGGCGCGTCGGTTCGACGATCTCGAAGGCGGACCGGTCGGGCAAAAGCCGACGCAAGGCCGCCGCATTCATCCGGTGGCCGCCACGATAGGAGCGGAAGCAGCCGATGAAGCGGGCGCCGGCGAGCGCAAGGTCGCCCATCGCATCCAGCGTCTTGTGGCGCGCGAACTCATTGGCGTAGCGAAGGCCGCCGATGTTGATGACGCGGTTGTCGTCGCCGATCACCAGCGAGTTCTCCAGCGACGAGCCGAGTGCATAGCCGGCCGCCCACAGCCGCTCGACGTCCTTCATGAAACCGAAGGTGCGGGCGCGCGCGATGTCGCGGCGAAAAATGTCGGGATTGATGTCGGAAGCGAACAGCTGGCGGCCGATTGCCGGGCTTTCGAAATCGATCTCGATCTCGAAGCGCGTGCCGTCATAGGGCCTGAAC
>NZ_RZOS01000335.1:0-6473 GCF_004022605.1 Mesorhizobium sp. M4B.F.Ca.ET.089.01.1.1 | reverse complement strand
CTCTGAAAAGCGCACCGCCGCCGAGAAGAGGGACTACATCGGTCGTCACCGGCCGATGGCGTAGCCGACAATCAGGCGCGACCAGGCATCGAGGACGATGGCGACGTAGACGAAGCGGGTTGGCTTGGGCCAGGTTCGGGAAGATCGGACCGCCGTGATCACTATCGGTCGTGGCAATAAATCGCCGTCTGATCTTTGGTTGCAGGCCGTGTTCGCGCATCAGGCGCCGGATCTTTTTATTGTTCACGACCACGCCCTGCTGACGCAGGGCCGCACCAACGCGGCGATAGCTGTAGAATTCGAACTCGTCGCAGATGGCAAACATGGCCTCAACGATCGCCGTGTCGTCAGCCCGCTTTTCCGGTCATAGTAGGTCGAGCGCGCGGTGCCCATCAGCCGGCATCCTTCGGCGACGGAATACCGCGGGGCCGGTGATAACGGATGTGTCCCTCTTCTCGGCGGCGGTGCGCTTTTTCAGAGCCCCCTTAGAAACTCCAGTTCCAGGGCCTGCTTGCCGACGAGCCGCTCAAGGGCCGCGATCCGAGCTTCGTATTCCCGGATCAGGTCGGCCGCCTGCGCATCGTCGTCGAAGGCGCCTGCCTCGTATTTGCGGACCCAGACCCGGATCAGATTGCGGGTGATGTCGTGGCGTTTCGCCAAACCGTGTAGCGTCTCGCCTGACAGATATTCCTGCGCGACCTGACGCTTAAACTCGATGCTGTGTGTGCGGTATCTTGCCATGGTTCTCTTCGAAAACCCGACAAGACTGGTCAATCCCTCATGCCGAACTGTCCACCCTCAGGGGCGCACTTCAAAACAGGGGTCCTCATTCCACGAAAAATCACAACCTGCTCTTCATGAAGGAAGCCGCTGACCGAGATTCTGGCCGAACCGCAATCAGTCATGAAGCTGCCTGTTGAAGGAGTGATCCAATGACTGCCGAGAAAGTGAAATTTCCATTTCCGACGCCCGCGAGCGCATGCTGCGCGGCGTCAACATCCTCGCCGAGGCGGTGACGCCGGTCCTAAGGGCCTCAACGCAGTCATCGACAAGTCGTTCGGCACCCCGCGCGTTACCAAGGACGACGTGACGGTGGCGAGAGATCCAGCTCCAGGACTAGTTCGAGAACATGGGCATACAACTTATGCGAGAAGTGGCGTCAAGGCGCCGGGTTTCGGCGAACGCCGCAAGGCGATGCTGAAAGACATCGCATCCTGACCGGGGGCACGCCGATCTCGGAAGACCTCGGCATTAAGCTCGAAAACGCCACGCTGGAGATGCTCGGCCACGCCAGGAAGATTGAGGTCGAGAAGGAGATCACCACAATCGGCGACGGCGTGTGACGGTGCGCGAAGCCCGAGTTCGGCTATGGCTTGGAATGCTCAGACCGACGAGTTGGCGATCTGCAGCCAAGCGTGATCGACCCGCCAAAGTTTCGCCCAAATACTGATTTCTGGCAAAAATGCAATATCCTAATATTGCTAACCACCCAAGCCCTATGATAGTAACGACTCGGCTTGAGGAGATCGTATGGTTCAGCCCGGTAGAACTCCACTTCATGTTCAGCTCGCCGATATCATTCGGTCTCAGATCGAGAGCGGCGTGTTCAATGCTGGCGACCAGCTCCCCACCGAGATGGAGTTGATGAAGCAGCACGAACTCAGCAGCAGCACGGTGCGACAGGCGGTGCTTGCCCTTGTCGGTGAAGGCTTGCTATATCGACGCGCTGGCAAGGGGACGTTCGTTGCGAAGCGTCCTATCGGCCGGGACCTGCTTACTTTCTCCGGCTTTTCGGAAGAAGCCGTAGCGCGTGGATTCCGGCCGGGTACTAAGCATGTGACGGTCGAGTGGCGTTCCGCTGACGCCGTGGTTGCAGCCGCACTTAACGTGCCGACCGATGAGAGCGTCTTGACCATCGAGCGCCTGCGCACGATCGACGACGAGGTCGTAGCGGTTGAGGCAGTTTCGTTTGTAGCAGCAATCGGTCTACTCATGGAAAAGCTCGACCTTGCCGACACCTCTTGCACAGAGATTCTTGAGCGGCAGCTTGGTGTGGCTCTGGCGCGAGCCAGGCAGGAGATAACGGCCGGCGTCGCGCGTGCCAAACTGGTAAAAGCACTCGACGTGTCGAGCGGCGCTGCGGTGCTGCAAATCGACCGTACCGCCTTCGACGCGACCGATCAGGTTATTTACTTTTCGTCCTCGTCCTACCGGGCCGACCGCTACATTTACACCGGCTGGATCGAGCGCAAGAGCGCCTCGATCGCTCAACCACGCCAATTAATCGGCGGGAGCAGATGATGCCCACTTGCGAGGTTTACGTCGTCGGCTCGTACGGAGTTGCGTTTTGGATTGTGGGCGACGTGCCAGCGCCGGGCGAAACTCTGCTGGGGTCGGGGTTTGCCTTCGGAAATGGCGGCAAGGGCTCTAATCAGGCTATTGGAGCTGCGCGACTCGGCGCCAGATGCAAACTGCTGGCCGGCGTTGGCGCCGACCAATTCGGTGACGAAGCACTGCAGCTCTGGCGCGCCGAAGGCGTCGACTGCTCGGCTGTGAGGCAGATGACTGAGACACCGACGATGGCCGGGATCATCATTCTCGACGCCGAAGGCGAGAACCGCATCATCACCGATCCCGGCGCCAACGCGCGGCTTACGGCGACCGATGTCGAAACCTTCGCAGCCAGCTGGAAGAGCCGGGGCATCCTGCTCACACAGCTCGAGATCCCAGTCGAGACGGCGGCCCGCGCGCTTGCCATCGGCAAGGCGCGGGGACTGACGACCATCCTTAATCCCGCGCCTGGGCGCGCCCTGCCGAGGGAAATCTTTGCCGACGTTGACATCCTAACGCCGAACCAGTCTGAAGCGCGCATTCTGCTGGGGCTCGACGCGGACGATCAGCAGGCCGACGCCGACTTGGCGGCAAGACTGCGTGGCCTCGGCGTGGGGCACGTGGTCATGACCCTGGGAGCGGATGGTGCCTTGATTGCCGGCCCCGAAGGACTGACCAAGATCGCGAGCTACCCAGTCGACGTCGTCGACACTACCGGGGCTGGAGATGCATTCAACGGGGCACTCGCTGCGGGGCTGGCCAGTGGATTGACCCTCGCAGAAGCCGTTCGCCGCGGCACCGCAGCGGGCGCCCTCGCAGTCACGAAAAGGCTCGTGGTTCCGGCATTGCCCGACGAGAGACAGATTGCTGAGTTGATGAAAAACCGGACCGCTTGCGCATGAAGATTAAGGTTGCTTTCCTTCCCGCCAGCCCCATGGCTATTGCCGGAGACGTGTGCATTATCGTGGATGTGATCCGCGCCACGACGGCTCTCGTCGGACTTTTCGACGCTGGCAGCGAATGTGTGTTTGTCGGCGGATTTCGCTCGGATGTCGCCAAAGCGCGCGCCGCCGTGGGCGAGAGTGGCGTTATTTGCGCGGAGCTGGATGATGGATCAACACCCCTCGGATTCGATCATGAGCCATCGCCGTCCCTCCTGTCCCGACTCGATCTGTCGGGCCGCTCCGCGATGCTGGCAACGGCCAATGGCACGCCGGCCATTCTCGCGGCAGTTCGCGAAGGCGCAGCCTTGATACTGCTTGGTTCGCTGCGAAACCTTGATGCGGTTGCCCGGCGTGCGCTCGCGGAGGCGTCATCGCGCAATGCAGACATCACGATCATCTGCTCGGGCCAACTGCGCAACTCACGTATCGCGATTGAAGATAGCTATTGCGCCGGATTGATCGTTTCACGGTTTTGTGAACTGGCGAGGGATGACGCTGTTGAACTAGACGACTCCGCCTCGCTCGCTCACGGCTTCACAATCTCGCAAGATAGTGCCGTGAAGGTGTTATTGGGCTCGATGACCGGTCGCCGCTTCATCGGCAACTGTCGGCAGAACGACGTGGAGTTCTGTGCGCTCATCAATGAATCTACAATCGTTCCGGTCGTTGCCGCGCACGGCGAAGATTCCGATCATCCGGTCTATCTCCTCGATGCCGAGTAGCGCAGACGCCATCAGATTGATCAGTGGCCGACCTCGCATCCTGGCCACAGCAGATCTCAGTCCGGAAGGCATCGCCTCGCTCCGCGAAATGAGCGAGCTTAACTTGCTCGGCTGGGCAGCCGGCGAGTGGTTCTGTGATCGCAAGCAGCTAATGGACGCAATCGCCGATGCCGAGGTTGTGATAGCGGGATATGAGTGCTTTGACGACGCGCTGCTTGCTGCCGCACCCCAGCTTCGCGTCATCATGTCAGTGCGCTCGGCCCCGGAAGCGAACATCGATGTGGCAGCCGCCACCGCGCGGGGGATCGCCGTCCTGCACACTGTCGGGCGGACGGATCACGGGGTTGCAGAGTTCACGGTTGCTCTCGCGCTGGGGCTTACTAGGCACCTTATCCCTGCCGGTGCATGGATTAGGTCCCGCTCCCCCGACTTCGACGCCGGGGAGAGCTTTTATCATGGCACGGTGTGGGGACGCGGCGCGAGTTCTCCCCAGCTCGCATTCACGGGCATCGAACTTCATGGTCGCACGCTCGGTATCGTCGGCTTTGGAGCAATTGGTCGTGTTGTCGCTGAGAAGTTCTCGGGCTTTGGAATGGAAATTCTCGTGCACGATCCTTACGTCTATAGCGCCGAGTTGAGATCTCTCGGGGTCAAGCCGGTCTCGCTCGACGAACTTCTGGGACGCTCGGCAATTGTAACCTTGCACGCGCGGCTCAGCACGCAAACGCGCGGCATGATCGGCGCAAATGAGCTCGATCGGATGGGACGCGACGCATATCTCATCAACACCGGTCGTGCGGGCCTTATCGACACGGAGGCACTCTTACGAGCTCTGGATCGTGGAAAAATTGCTGGTGCCGCGCTAGATGTGTTTGACACGGAGCCGCCTTCGACGAGGGATCCTCTTATCACTCATCCGCGCGTCCTTGCGACGCCTCACATCGCCGCGTGGACCGAAGAAATGCGCGTACGTCACACCCGCAGCATTGTGCAAAATCTGCAGCGTCTCTTGGCTGGCAACCCGGAGAATCTGTCGAACCCCGAAGTTCTCACGATGGCGGGGAGGACCTTGCCTTGAAAATCATTGATGTCGCCTCACGTCTCTATCACATCCCGCCAACGGTTCCCTGGGAGGACGCCACACACCGCGTCGCGAACCTCGAATTCATTATCACCCACGTGACTACAGACGCTGGAATCGTTGGCGCGGGTTTTGCCTACACGACGGGGATCGGCGGAAGCGCCATCCTCGCACTGATCGATGATTATTGCCGAACGATGCTTGTCGGACAAGATCCGCGACAGATCGAACGACTTTGGTCGTTCCTCTATGGCCAATTGCATCGCAGCGGCACTGGGGGCATCAACACTCTCGCATTGGGCGCGATCGACATCGCGCTATGGGATATCGCGGCCAAATGGTACGACGTTCCGCTATTCCGTTTGCTCGGCGCGCGGCGTGACAGCATCCCCACCTATGGCAGTGGCATCGACCTTTTCCTCGACAGCGATGCTCTACTCAACCAGGTCGATGGATTCCTGGCGGCAGGCCACAAGGCGGTGAAGATTAAGATCGGTCGGGACAATGCCGAAGAAGATCTCGATCGTATCGTAGCCGTGAAGAAACTGATCGGTCCCACGCGACGACTGTTCGTCGATGCCAATCAGCGCTGGAATGTCGCCGACTGCATGATCCGCCTGCAGAAACTCGGGGCGTTCGATCTTGGCTGGATCGAAGAGCCTCTCCATGCCGAGGATATTCGCGGGCACGCCGACCTACGCGGCTTCGTAGCGCTGCCCATTGCGGTCGGCGAGAGCCTATATACGCGGCATCAGTTTGCCGATTATCTCAAGGCCAACGCCGTCGATGTCGTCCAAGCGGACGTGTGCCGCGTCGGAGGTATCAGCGAGTGGCTGAAGATCGCCAATCTGTCAGCGTCCTTCCACCGCACCATGGCGCCCCACTACATGTCCGAACTGTCCGTCGCGATGATGTGTGCGATCGACAACGCGGACATCCTCGAATGCGTGCACGGCGGAAGCTTCTCCGAGATGGGCGTGCTTCAGACGGCACTTCGCCTCGAGAACGGGCTGGCCTTCCCATTTGAGGCACCCGGACATGGGGTGATTTTCGACGACGAAAAGCTGGAACCCTTCGCTGTCGATGCTGCCGAACTGCGGAAGCAGAACCTGCAGAGCGCAAAGTAAATGCGGCTTCATCAAGCGCGCACGGCGTTCGGTTGCCACAATCTCTTAGGCGAGGGATGCAACTGGAGCGCTTTGGACCACTGCCTTTGGTGGACTGACATTGAAAGAAAATGTGTGTTCCGCTGGGACGACAACGGGAAGGTTGGGGCTGTGCGACAACTTCCCAACCGTGCTGCCTTCGTTTTTCCACGCGCGCGTGGCGGCTTCGTGCTCGGCTTTCCTAAGTCTATTGTTATCACGGACCCGACATTCACCGACTTCTCACAAG
>NZ_RZOS01000334.1:0-6473 GCF_004022605.1 Mesorhizobium sp. M4B.F.Ca.ET.089.01.1.1 | reverse complement strand
CATCAGTACTGGATCACCGAGGCGGTTCCGGAAGTTGTCGAACGCAAACGGCTGGGCCTGCCGGAGATGCCGATCCTCAGGGACGAGGGTTACGAGGGCTATCTGCGCGAAGAGGGGGACGGGCTGCTGTTCGGTCCCTACGAGCGGACCGAACAGCTCAAGCTGTTCGCCGAAAACGGCGTCCCGGAATGGTTCGGCGCCGATCTGCTCGACGAGGATTTCGATGCCGTCTCCTGGAATTGGGAGCGCGCGAGCGAATTGGTCCCGGCGCTCGGGCGCGCCGGCATAAAGCGCAATGTGCGCGGGCCTTTCCAGATGACCGCCGATGAACTGCCGCTGATGGGGCAGGCCTGGGGTCTCGAGAACGTCTGGCTCGCGGAGGGCGTGCCGGGCGGCATCCTTTGGGGCGGAGCGATCGGCTACTATCTTTCCGAGCGGATCGTGGAGGGCGGCAACAGCATCGACACGGCCGAACTCGATCCCCGCCGGTTCGGCGAGTATGCCAACAAGAACTGGACCCGGGAAAAAGTCAGGGAAGCCTGGGGCACCCACGCCGTGCAGCACTATCCAGGCCAGGACATGCCGGCGGCGCGACCGCAGAAAACGGCGCCGTCCTACGACCGCCTAAGCCAGCTCGGCGCGGTTTGGGACGTGCTGAACGGCTGGGAGATGCCGAGCTGGTTTGCGCCCGCGGGCGTCGAAGCGCGCAACATCTATAGCTGGCGCTGGACCTCCAAAGGCGACCACGTCGCCGAGGAGGTCCAGGCCGTCCGCCAGGCCGTGGGGCTGGTCGAGATGACGCCGATGACCAAGTTCGAGGTCAGCGGGCCGGGCGCCGAGGACTGGCTCGACGGAATCCTTGCCAACAAGCTGCCTCGTCCCGGTCGTGTCGCCCTTGCCCATCACCTGACGCCGTCCGGTGGCGTGCAGGCCGAGTATGTCGTGGCGCGGCTAAAGAACGATCTGTTCTATCTCATATCGACGCCGCGCGCCGAGCGCTGGAATTTTGACGACTTGAGTCGGCTGCTGCCAAAGGGCGGCAACGTGCAGCTTCGCAATGTCACCGATGATCGCGGCAGCTTCACAATCGTTGGACCGAAGGCGCGGGAGGTATTGCAGCCACTGACGGAAGTGGATCTCTCAAACGAGGCCTCCCCATGGTTCAGCGTGCGGTCCGGAACCGTCGGCCTGGCCAGCGATGTGCGTCTGCTGCGCGTCAACTACTCGGGCGAACTGGGATGGGAGCTCTATCATCCGCTCTGTTATCAGCGGCATTTGCTGGACGCGCTTTTGGCGTCGGGCGAGGCGCACGGGCTGAGATTGGTTGGACTTCAAGCACTGGAGTCCCTGCGTCTCGACAAGTCCTACCGGGCCATGTATCGCGACATGAATGTCGAATTGTCAGCCTGGGAAAGCGGCCTCGACCGCTTCGTCAGCCTCGACAAGGGCGACTTCATCGGCCGGGCGGCACTGGTCGCTAAACAGGAGCAGGGGACGGCGCGCCGGATCGCAACGCTGTCGATCGATACGGACGGCGCGAGCGCGTTCGCCTTCGAGGGCGTTTACCGCGACGGTGAGCTTGTCGGCCACGTCACGTCGGCAGGCTACTCCTACACTTTTGGTCACGACATCGCACTCGCGCTGCTGCCCCTGGAACTGCTGTCGCCCGGTACCGAACTGGAAGTTTCAGTCCTCGGCGAGCGGCGTCGGGCAAAGGTGACCGCCGACTCGCCCTACGATCCGGAAGGCACGCGTGGGCGCATGTGAAACGCCCGGGCACAATTCTCGGAACAAGCTGCGAAGACCGCATACCTCGCCGAATGCGGCAACGAAATATAGTGCAGCAAAACGCAAAAACCGCGTCCCACCGGGAACGCGGCTTTGCCAGATACGCATGGCGTTTCGCTACAAGCGACTTGCGAAACTTACGGGCTCCGGTACGCGAGACCTGATCCGGAGCGCCGGGCGGATGCGATATGTCCGCCTCGCAGTCCGTTTTATAGGCACATCGTTACCGGCCGGTTATCGAGACCTTAAGCAAATCTAAATTTGCCGGTTTCCGGCCAAATAATCTTCTAATAAGCCTTTGAAAGCAGCGGTTTATGCGATTTGGCCGCGGAGGAAATTAATAATGCCGGAGAAATCGACCCCGGCATTGCCCTGTGCGTTGAACAGCGCGTAGAGCTGCGTCGCCTCGGCGCCGAGCGGCGTCACCGCGCCGGCACTTTGCGCCGCCTCCTGCGACAGCTTCAGGTCCTTCAGCATGAGGGCGGCGGCAAAGCCGGGCTTGTAGTCGCGGTTGGCCGGCGAAGCCGGCACCGGACCGGGCACCGGGCAGTAGGTGGTCAGCGACCAGCACTGGCCCGAGGAGGTCGAGGCGACGTCGAACAGCGCCTGATGCGACAGGCCGAGCTTTTCCGCCAGCACGAAGGATTCGGCGACGCCGATCATCGAGATGCCGAGAATCATGTTGTTGCATATCTTGGCCGCCTGTCCGGCGCCGTCGTCGCCGCAATGGACGATGCGGCCGGCCATCGGCTTCAGGACCGGCTCGGCCTTGGCGAAGGCGTCCTTCGAGCCGCCGGCCATGAAGGTCAGCGTGCCGGCGGTGGCGCCGCCAGTGCCGCCCGAGACCGGCGCGTCGATCGACAGCAGGCCGTGTTTGCTGGCGACGGCATGGGCCTTGCGGGCCGATTCGACGTCGATAGTCGAGGAATCGATGAACAGCGCGCCTTCCTTGGCCTTGGGCGCGATGTCCTCATAGACCGACAGCACATGCTTGCCGGCCGGCAGCATGGTTATGACGACATCGGCGTCCTTCACCGCCGCGACGGCGTTGGCCATGACGACCACGCCATGCTCCTTGGCGACTGTGAGGTTCTCCGGCACCAGGTCGAAGCCGTGCACAGAATGCCCGGCCTTGACCAGGTTGGCGGCCATCGGATTGCCCATATTGCCCAATCCGATGAAGGCGATGGTTGTCATAGCGGTGCTCCCAGGGTTAGGCAGTAGGCAGTAGGCAGTAGGCAGTAGGCAGTAGGCAGTAGGCAGTAGGCAGTAGGCAGTAGGCAGTAGGCAGTAGGGGATCTATTCAGGTGCCAGCTTGATAATAAGCTGGCGAAGCATCTTTCCGATGGCTTCTGTGGCTGAGAGCATATGACGAACCTCATCACGAGTGGCCAAGCCGATGCGTTCAGCGATCTGGAGTTGTGTCTCGAGCTCCTTTAGAGAGCCTTGGGCTATCCTGAGAAACTGCTGATAGGAACCCGTGTTATCGCGGCCGTAACCTTCCGCGATGTTTGAAGCGATAGATGTGGCTGAGCGGCGGATTTGGCTGGTCAGCCCGTACAATTCCTCCTTTGGCCATGCCTTGGTCAAGGAGTAGGTAGCGACGGCCAGACCCATGGCCTGCTGCCACACGATAAGATCCTTGTACGAATTGATCTTGCCGGTCATCCTTCGCCTACTGCCTACTGCCTACTGCCTACTGCCTACTGCCTACTGCCTACTGCCTACTGCCTACTGCCTACTGCCTACCGGCCGATCAGCGCGCGTGCGATGATGACGCGCATGATCTCGTTGGTGCCTTCGAGGATCTGGTGGACGCGCAGGTCGCGCACCAGCTTCTCGACACCGTAATCGTGCAGATAGCCATAGCCGCCATGCAGCTGCAGCGCCTCGTTGGCGACATCGAAGCCGACATCGGTGACGAAACGCTTGGCCATCGCCGACCATTTTCCGGCATCCGGCGCCTTGCGGTCGAGCTTCGAAGCGGCGGCGTAGAGGAAGATGCGTGCCGCCTGCAGCTCGGTCTCCATGTCGGCCAGCCTGAACTGCAGCGCCTGGAACTGGTTGATCTTCGAGCCGAAGGCCTTGCGCTCGCCTGTATAGGACAAAGCCTTGTCGAGCGCCGATTGCGCGCCGCCGAGCGAGCAGGCGGCGATGTTCAGCCGGCCGCCGTCGAGGCCGGCCATGGCGATACCGAAGCCGGCGCCTTCCGTGGCCAGCAGGTTCTCGGCTGGCACCTTGCAATCCTCGAAGATGACCTGGCGGGTGGACTGCATGTGCCAGCCCATCTTGTGCTCGTTGGCGCCGAAGGAGAGGCCGGGCGCATCCCTGGGCACGACGAAGGTCGAGATGCCTTTCGGCCCGTCGGCACCGGTGCGCGCCATGACGACATAGAGGTCGCTGTCGCCGGCGCCGGAGATGAACTGCTTGGCGCCGTTGAGCACATAGTCGCCGCCGTCTTTCACCGCGCGCGTCTTCAGCGCGGCGGCGTCGGAGCCGGAACCGGGCTCGGTCAGGCAGTAGCTCGCCAGCCATTCCATCGAGGTCAGCTTGGGCAGGAAGCGCTGGCGCTGCTCCTCGCTGCCGAAGCGGTCGATCATCGACGCCGCCATGTTGTGGATCGAGATGAAGGAGGAAAATGCCGGATCGGCGCGGGCAAGCGCCTCGAAGATCAGCACGGCATCGAGCCGGCCCAGCGCCGAGCCGCCGACGTCGTCGCGGACATAGATGCCGCCGAGGCCGAGCGGCCCGGTTTCGCGAATCACATCGGCCGGGAAATGTTTCGCACGGTCCCAGTCGAGCGCGTTCGGCGCGACGCGGTCGGCGGCGAAGGCCTCGGCCATCTCCTGGATGGCGCGCTGCTCCTCGGTGAGTTCGAATTGGCTGGTGCTCGCATCGACCGCGGCGTCCATGGCGTGCTCCCTGTCGTTTTAGGCCTTCTGGCCTGTCGTTTTTGGCTTTGCGCGCCATTCAATCTAGACCAATGATGCCGCCGCGCAACCCGCCCGGCCGCGGAGCGGCTGTGCATAGATCGACCAACGGAGCATGGCGTGACGACAGTCTTCTATGAACTGCTCGACCGGTTCCACGCCTACCTCAGGACCTTGGACAGCGCTCTGGTCAGCGACGCCGTCGCCCGCATCGATTGGGACATGCCGGTGCGACCGCTGGAGCCGCATCCGCTCGCCTGCCTGCGCCATCTCGACCGCATCGCCGAACTTTCGCCATCGGACATCCGGCCCCTCACGCGATTCGTGGCGGAACATCGCGGCGATCTGCGCTGGGGCCAGACCTACAGCGTCTCGGATTTCGGCCAGGCGTTCCTGGACAATTACGGCTGGCTGGAGGTTTTCGGCACGCGCGGCCATTTCGTCAATGACGAGGTCGCGGCCGGCCTGCTGATCCTCGGGCCCGGGATCGTCTATCCCGACCACCATCACATTGCCGAGGAGATCTACATTCCGCTGACCGGCGGTACGGAGTGGCACAAGGGCGAAAGTGGTTTCCATGTTCGCGAGGCGGGCGAGGTGATCCATCACCCTTCGAATGTCAGCCATGCCATGCGCACGGGCAAGGAGCCGCTGCTGGCGCTCTACATCTGGCGTGGCGGGCCGCTGGCGCAGAAGTCGACAATCCCGGGCACCGTGGCGCAGGGCAGGGGCTGATGGCTGCCAAAGCGATCATGCTGCAAGGCACCGGCTCCGATGTCGGCAAGAGCGTGCTGGTGGCGGGGCTCTGCCGCGCGGCGAAGATGCGCGGGCTGAAGGTGCGGCCGTTCAAGCCGCAGAATATGTCGAACAATGCCGCCGTCGCCGACATTCCCGGCGACAACAAGGCCGCCGGCGGCGGCGAGATCGGCCGCGCGCAATGGCTGCAGGCGATCGCCTGCGGCGTGGCGCCGACCGTTCACATGAACCCGGTGCTGCTCAAGCCGCAAAGCGATGTCGGCTCGCAGGTGGTGGTGCAGGGCAAGGTGTTCGGCGAGGCCAGGGCGCGCGACTACCAGGCGATGAAAGGCCGGCTCATGGATGCCGTGCTGGAGTCCTGGGCGAAGGTCGGCGAGGGCGCCGATCTCGTCATCGTCGAAGGCGCCGGCTCGCCGGCCGAGATCAATCTCAGGAGCCGCGACATCGCCAATATGGGCTTTGCGACGCGGGCCAATGTGCCGGTGGTGCTGGTCGGCGACATCGATCGCGGCGGCGTCATCGCTTCCGTCGTCGGCACCCATCTCATCCTGCCGGAGGAGGACCGGCGCATGATCGTCGGCTACCTCATCAACAAGTTCCGCGGCGACGTCACGCTGTTCGACGACGGCATCAAGGCGATCGAGAAGTTCACCGCCTGGCCTTGCTTCGGTGTGGTGCCGTGGCTGAAGGCGGCGGCGAGGCTGCCTTCCGAGGATTCGGTGGTGCTGGAACGGCTGTCATCCGGCGAGAAGCGGGCGCTGAAGGTCGCGGTGCCGATGCTTTCGCGCATCGCCAATTTCGACGATCTCGATCCATTGAAGGCCGAACCGCAGGTCGAGGTGGTGTTCGTGCCGCCCGGCAAGCCGCTGCCCGCGGATGCGGGATTGGTGGTCATTCCCGGCTCGAAGTCGACGATCGGCGATCTCTTGAAGTTCCGGGAGAATGGCTGGGACCGCGATCTCCTCGCCCATCGCAGGCGGGGCGGGCACGTCGGCGGCA
>NZ_RZOS01000333.1:0-6503 GCF_004022605.1 Mesorhizobium sp. M4B.F.Ca.ET.089.01.1.1 | reverse complement strand
ATCCGCCTTCTCGATCTCCTCGAGATAAAACATCTTGCTCGGCTGCAGATGGTCGACGCAGAGCTGCGCCAGCACCCAATTGTCCCGGCGCTTCATCGCCTCGATCATGAACCAGTGGTGCTGGCGCGAGACTTCGAGCTTGTCCGGGTCGGCGAGCGAGTTCGCCCGCACCGGCAGGCTGAGCCGCATGTAATGGTCGATCGACGACACCAGATAGTCGTTGCCGCAGGCCGAGAACATGGTGAGGTGGAAACGGTCGTTGGCCTCGTGGATGCCGCGTAAATAGTGGGCGTCGACATGGGCGCTGTAGATCCGGTGGATCTCCATCAACTCGTCGATCAGCGCATCGCTTGCCGGCAGCGGGATCATCAGCGCCGCCTGCCGCTGCAAGAGCTCGCGCACTTCGTAGATCTGGCGCACCTCTTCCGGCGATAGCCGCCTCACCATCGCGCCCTTGTTGCGCTCGCGGGTGACGACGCCGAGCTTCTCCAGCTGATAGAGCGCCTGGCGGATGGTGTGGCGCGACACCGGGAAGCGGCCAAGCAGCACGTCCTCGACCAAACGCGTGCCGGGCGCCAGGCGGCCGAAGATGATGTCCTCCTCCAGCGCCCGCACGACGTCGGCTTCCTTGCCGCCATAGTCTGCCACGTGGAGCATTCCCTTGTCCTTGCCGCGTCCTCTGCGGTCACTCTAGCCGCAGACAGAGCCTTTCCGCAACTGGAGCGAATGGTCACGATAATCGATAATACTACATGCATAATAAGTCAGAGCTGCCATATCTTGGGTATTCCCGCCGGAGTATAGTTCATAATTATTGACAATATGAGCGGTTCGCCTATGGTTCTGGTCGGCGGCGGGCCACCTCGGCGTCCGCAGTCAGCGTGAGATTCAGCTCAAAGGTGCCGATTGCCGTATCGCGGCCTCAGGAAGGGAGTGACCAGCTGCGGCGACGCGGCCTTCTCGCTGTTCCTGCGCAAGGCCTTCATCAAGGCGGCCGGCTATTCGGACGATGCGCTGGAGCGGCCGATCGTCGGCATCGTCGACACCGCCAGCGACTACAATCCCTGCCACGGCAACGCGCCGCAGCTGATCGAGGCGGTCAAGCGCGGCGTCATGCTTTCGGGCGCGCTGCCGATGGTGTTCCCGACCATCTCCATCCACGAATCCTTCGCCCACCCGACCTCCATGGTGTTGCGCAACCTGATGGCGATGGACACCGAGGAGATGATCCGAGCGCAGCCGATGGACGCGGTGGTCGTCATCGGCGGCTGCGACAAGACCTTGCCGGCGCAGATCATGGGCGCCATCAGCGCCGACCTGCCGACGGTCGTGGTGCCGGTCGGCTCGATGGTCGTCGGCCACCACAAGGGCGAGACGCTGGGCGCCTGCACCGACTGCCGGCGCCTGTGGTCGAGCCACCGCGCCGGCGATATCGACGCCGCCGAGATCGACCTCGTCAATGGCAGGCTGGCGCCCTCGGTCGGCACCTGCATGGTCATGGGCACCGCCAGCACCATGGCGATCGTCGCCGAGGTGATGGGCTTCTCGCTGTCTTTCGCCGCCTCCATTCCGGCGCCCCATGCCGAGCGCGTCCGCTCGGCGGAAGCGAGCGGACGCGCCGCCGCCACGCTTGCCGTCGCCGGCGCACCGCTGCCCGGCGCCATCGTCACGCCGGCGGCCATCCGCAACGCCATGGTTGTCATGCAGGCGATCGGCGGCTCGACCAACGGCATCATCCATCTCTCCGCGATCGCCGGCCGGGCCGGGCATCCGGTCGATCTCGCCGAGTTCGACAGGATCGGCCGCGAGGTACCGGTGCTGGTTGACCTGAAGCCGTCTGGCGAACACTACATGGAGCATTTCCACCAGGCCGGCGGCGTGCCCAGGCTGCTGGCCGAGCTCGTCGATGTCCTCGACCTGACGACGCCCATGGTCGAGGGCGGCACGCTCGGCGACCGGGTCATGAAGCCCGGGGACATGCATGCGCAGGACGTCATCCGGCCGCTCGGCCGGCCGGTGACTGGGCAGGGCGCCATGGCCGTGCTGTCGGGAAATCTCTGTCCGCGCGGCGCGGTCATCAAGCATTCCGCTGCCTCGCCGGCGCTGATGCGGCACAGCGGGCGCGCCGTCGTCTTCGAATCCGTCGCCGACCTGGCCGAGCGCATCGACGATCCGGCGCTCGACGTCACCGCGGACGACGTGCTTGTGCTGCGCAATGCCGGACCGCGCGGCGCGCCCGGCATGCCCGAGGCCGGCTACATCCCGATCCCGAAGAAGCTGGCCGCGCTCGGCGTCAAGGACATGGTGCGCCTCTCGGATGCCAGGATGAGCGGCACCGCCTTCGGCACGGTGGTGCTGCATATCTCGCCGGAGGCGGCCGCCGGCGGTCCGCTCGCTCTGGTACAGAATGGCGACATGATCCGCCTCGATGTGCCGGCGCGGCGCATCGACATGCTGGTCGACGACGCCGAACTGGCGCGCCGGGCGGCGATTGCCCGCCCGGCGGTGGAGCGGCCGGCGCGAGGCTATGCCCGGCTCTACCACGACCACGTGCTGCAGGCCGACCAGGGCTGCGACTTCGATTTCCTGACCGCGTCCGGCGCCGCCGGGGAGGCCCCCGAATGAGCGCCGCGCATTTCGCGGCGGGGACGGAGCCCCGGCAGTGCCTGCCGCCGCTTGCGCCGGCGCGGCGTACCGCCCTGCGCCTGCCGGAAGGCAGTTGCGACGCCCATGCCCATGTCTTCGCCTCGGCCTGTCCGCTCGACCCGGCGCGCGGCTACACGCCGGCGATGGTCACGGTCGCCGACTACCGCCGGGTCATGGAGGCCTATGGCATCGATCGCGCCGTGCTGGTGCAGCCGAGCGTCTACGGTTTTGACAACAGCGCGCTGCTGCCGGCGCTCGCGGACAACCTCGGCACGCTGCGCATCGTCGATGAGGCCTATCGCTGGCGGCGCCCGGCCTGATCCAGGCGGTAACGGTTTCTTCTCTGGTTTTGTGCACACTGCCCTCCAACAGGGCGGATAAAAACCGGGCATGGCGGACGACAAGACACGCAAGGGGGAGTTCTGGGCGCTGGCGCTGGAACGCGCCCATCTCGGCGTCTGGGACTGGAACGTCGCCAGCGGCGATTGCTACTACTCGCCGACCTGGTTGAAGATGCTCGGCTACGCCGAGGGCGAGCTTGCCGCCACGGCGGATCTGTGGCTGACGCTCACCCATCCCGACGACCGCGAGCGGGCACTGGCCAGCGGCGAGCGCCATATCGCCGGCCTGACGGAGTCCATCGAGACGGAGCTGCGCCTCAGGCACAAGGATGGCCACTGGGTCTGGGTGCTCGACCGCGGCGGCATCGTCGAGCGCGACGCCGAGGGCCGGGCGCTGCGGCTGATGGGCGTGCAGACCGATATCACCCGGCGAAAACAGGCCGAGGCGGCACTCGATGAGGTCAATGTGCGCTTCCGCCTGGCGCTCGCCGCCAGCGGCACCGGCATTTGGCACTATGACATCGCCACCAACAAGAGCTTCTGGGATGCCCGCAGTCGGGAGATCTTCGGCCTGGTCAGCGATACCGACGAGGTCTCGGCCGGCCTCTGGCACACCTATCTGCATCCCGATGACAAGGAGGCCACCGAGCGGGCGCACCTGCCGCCGCCCGGATCGGAGGCGGTAACCGCTTCGCAATACCGCATCATCAGGCGCGACGGCGAGATCCGCCACCTTGAATCGCTGGTCCGCTTCATCGCCTGCGCCGGCGGCGCCGGCCAGATCCTCGGCACCGTGCGCGACATCACCGAGGACAAGAAGCGCTCGCAGGAACTCACCTACGCCGCCAACCACGACGCCCTGACCGGCCTGCTCAACCGCGCCGCCTTCGACCGGCTGCTGGCTGACCACATCGCCACGCAGCGCCGGCTGCCGCTCGCCGTCTTCTATGTCGACCTCGACTACTTCAAGGCGCTGAACGACTTCGCCGGCCATGCCGCCGGCGACCTCGCGCTGAAGAGCATCGCCGCCGGCATCCTCGCCAGCCTGCCATCATCGGCGCACGCTGCACGCCTTGGCGGCGACGAGTTCGCGCTGCTGGTGCCGAACTGCGGCCAGGCCGAGGCCGAGCGGCTGGCCGGCGCGGTGCTTGCCGCCGTGCGCGACGCCGAGCTCGGCGCCACGACGCGAAGGCTCGCGGCCAGCATCGGCATCGCCTTCGTCGCCCATCGCGACACCACGGTAGCCGATGCACTGGCCTGCGCCGACGACGCCTGCTACGCGGCCAAGGCCGCCGGCCGCAACCGCTTCGCGGTGTTCTCGGCCGAGACGGCTTCCGGCTCCGGCGGCCTCAACGCGGCGCGGCTTGCCGCCGACCTCGTCGATGCCATGGAGGACGGCAGGCTGAAACTGTTCGGCCAGCAGATCCATCGGCTCGGCCAGCCCTGGCGCTACAGCCGCCAGGTCGAGGTGCTGGCCAGGCTTTCCGCCCGCAACGGCAAGATGATCCCGCCCGGCGAGTTCATTTCGGTGGCGGAGCGCTTCGGCATCGCTTCCAGGCTCGACCGCTGGATCGTCAGGGCGGCGCTGGAAATGCACGGTCCGGCGATGCGCTCGGGCGCCATTTCGCTCGGCTTCAACCTTTCGGCGCAGACGCTGAGCGACCCGCAGCTCTGGGAGTTCGTCGATGCCGTCATCGCCGAGACCGGCGCGCCGCCGGCCGGCATCGGCTTCGAGATCACCGAGACCGCCGCCGTCACCAATTTCGACGCCGCCGAGGCCTTCGTGCGCAAGGCGCGCGAGCGGCATTGCCGGGTCAGCCTCGACGATTTCGGCGCCGGCATGAGCTCGTTCGAATATCTCAGGCGCTTTCCGGTCGACGCCATCAAGATCGACGGCTCCTTCGTCGAGCACATCGCCGAGAGCCGCTTCGACCGCGAGATCGTCTCGGCGATTTCCGGCATCGCCAGGAGCCTCGGCTGCAGCGTCGTGGCCGAGAAGGTCGAACAGCGGGTGGCGATGGACATCCTTCGCGACATGGGCGTCGCCTACGGCCAGGGCTTTCTGCTGCACCGGCCGGAGGCGCTGGAGGCGATCGTCGCCAGGGCGGTTGGCGAGGCGGCCCTTCCGGCTCGGTTGACCCGGTCGGCCTAAGAAATTCTTAATCGGGGTCAGGCTAATGCTCTGCCGGACCGATTGTTCCGCTCAAGGCATGATGTCTTGGCTCGATGTGCGGTGCCCCGTTGCATGACGAACGGGCGTGCCCGAGAGACCGGCAATGTCCTCACTGTCCGCGCTGAACAACGCCGCCCTGCTGATCCTGCAGCAGCAACGCCCGCAATCGGCGGCGGCTGAAGACAGTCTCGCCGCCGGCATCAATGGCGTTTCCAGTCCCGAGGGTTCCGGCTCAGGCTCGCCTCTGATGCAGGCGCAGGCCAGGATCTCCGGATCCATGTTCAGCGTGAACAGCCTCAACATCACGGCAATGAAGGTCCGGCTGATGGAGCGCGTCGGCAAGGAATTCGGCATCGACCAGGGCGACTACCAGTCCCTGTTTTCCTACGGCACGGCCGTCAAGAACGCGGTCGAGGCGTTGAAACAGAAATCCGCTTCCGAGATCATCGCGATCGAAAAGAAGTTGGGGTTGGACCAGCTCGGCGTTTCGCTCGACACGCTCGTCAATGCGATCATCGATCCGCAAGGCAGCGACGGCGACAGGCTGGACGCGGCGCTGAGCAAGCAGGCAAGCGATCCCGCCAAGGGCGAGGGGAAAGCCGCCGGCCCGATCCAGCCGGACGAGATCGGTCTCTACGGCCGCTGAACGGTTGCGCGTAAGGACGGCAGGCCTGGTAGGCGGCTTCCTCATCGGGTCACGAAAATAAGCGACTGCTAAAATTGAAGCTACGCATTTAAGGGCGCCGTAATCCGGCCGGACAGATGATCCGCCATCGACAATGGCGGCCGCGTGCCGGGTGGGAGACGATGATGAAGCCTTTTCCTTTGCTGCTGGCCGCCTCGGTCGGCCTGTTCGGCATTCTCGCGGCGCAGCAATCCCTCGCGGGCGAGTTCTCGGACCATGGCGGCCCGGCAACGGCGACGCTGCCCGACGAAGTCGACGAAGGCACCACCGCCAGCCATGAAGGCGACAAGGGCGATCATAAGGGCGATCACCAGGGCGAGGGCGCCGGCGCCGGCTCGCATGAGGGCGACCAGGGCGACGGCGACCACGATGGTGATCACGAGAGCGGCGATCATGAAGGCGATGGCCATGATGGCGGCGATGGTGGTAGCGGTGGCGATGGTGGCGGTGACGGCGGCAGCGGCGGTGACGGTGGCGGCGGTGATGGTGGCGGCGACGGCGGCGACGACGGCGGCGGCCATGAAGGTGGCGGCGACGCCTGAGCCATGGCGCTGAAACTGCCAATCTCCCCCTCGTGGGGGAGATGCCCGGCAGGGCAGAGGGTGCTGTCCCGCCAGCCTAGGTGACTATCCCATCAACCACCGCAACACCCCGGACG
>NZ_RZOS01000332.1:0-6536 GCF_004022605.1 Mesorhizobium sp. M4B.F.Ca.ET.089.01.1.1 | reverse complement strand
AGGCCGAGACGGCCGTCGGCGAGCACCCTGGCGATGATCTGCAGCAGATCGCTGAGCCGCGCCTCATAGGCATCCGGCTCCGCATGCGCCGGCTGGCGGCGGTTGAAGGCGAGCAAGGCCGGCCAGCTCGCCGGATGCGCTTCCACGAAGCCGGCATAGGCACGCGCCAGCGCCAGCAAGCATTGCCGCGTGTCGGTCACCCCCGCCTTATTGAGTTCGGCCATCGCTGCGGCGCCGGCTTCACCCAGCCGATCGAGCAGCCGCATGTTCACGGCGCGATGCAGGTCGTCGATATCCCGGAACAGATTGTATATGGAGCCGACCGCGATGCCGGCCTCGGTGGCGATGGTCCTGGCCTTCAGGTTCTCCGCCCCGCCGGCTTCGATCAGATTCTCCGCGATGGCGATGACGCGCTCGCTCATCTCTTCCTTGTCCAGTGCCAAACCTTGTCTCCGCATCATCTCCGCCGCCTCTCGGGCGCGGCAACGGATGCCGGTTTACCATAATCCATTCTGCATGAACAGCGTTCAAAAAGCATCTTGAACAATGTTCATTTTCTGCTACATTTACCCTTGTGAACAACGTTCATAAAGGGAGAACGAACAAATGCTCAGTCTTATCAGGACATTGCTGGATGGCGCCGGCGCCAAGGCCGAGGACCGGCTGAAGGACCAGTTCGCCGTCGATCTTCTCGCCCAGCGCATCCGCGATGCCGAAGCCGGCCTCGCCTGCGCCAAGCAGACGCTCGCCTCGCTGATCGTGCGTCAGCGCGCCGAACAGGCCAGCCTCGACCAGCTCGACCGCCGCATCGCCGATCTGGAGACGCGCACCCGCAGCGCCCTTGCCGCGGGAGCCGAGGCCCTCGCCCACGATGGCGCTTCCGCCATCGCCGAACTGGAGAATGAACGCGAGGTCCGCCGCGGCACCGTGCGCAGCCTGACCGAGAAGACCTTGCGTATGCGCCTGTCGCTCGAACAGGCGCACCGACGCATCGTCGACCTCAACCAGGGCATGATCTCGGCGCGCGCCATCGACGCCGAGCAGAAGGCGCAGCGACGCCTGAACCGTTCCATCGGCCGGACGGCCAGCCTCAACGAGGCAGAGGCGCTGCTCGCCCGCATCCGGGAGCGCGGCGACCCGTTCGAGGAAGCCAGCATCCTCGACGAGATCGATGCCGGCCTCAGCCAGGAAGCCATCCGCGGCAAGCTGGAGGAGGCAGGCCACGGCCCCTCGACCAAGGTCCGGGCACAGGACGTGCTCGAGCGCCTGAAATCCACGCACTGATCCACGAAACCTACTTCACATACCAAAGGGAGAACGACAATGAACGCCAATCAGACCTACATCATGTTCAACACCATCTCGGTCGGCATCGCCTATTTCATGCTTGGCCTGTCGCTGTGGCTCGCTCCGGTCGACCTGTCGACCAAGGGCTATTGGGGCATGGGCGTGCTCTTGCTCACCGGCAGCCTGGTCAACCTCGTCAAATACCGCACCGACGAGCGCGTCGCCGCCGAGACGACCGCCAAGATCGAAAAGGCGCGCAACGAAAAGCTGATCAGCGAATATGTCGGCAAGGAATGACGCCGGCAGGCACGTCCCAGATACGTGCGGCTCCAGCAACGAAAAAAGCCCGGATCTTCCGGGCTTTTTTGCGTGGGTTGCTGGCGGCTTCAGCGGCGCGACAGCGCTTCAAGCGCCGCGGCGGCATCTTCCAGGATGCTCATCGCTTGCGCCTGCTTGTCTTCCGGCGCGTCGACGATTTCGCTGAGCGCCGCGCGCAGCCGGTGGCGCACGGCACGGAACGCATCGCGCTTTTCGTGGCGCCCGCGGTGCCGGCCGCCCTCCTCGCTATCATCATTCCAGCCGAACCAGTCGCGCGCCTTGGCCATCTTGCGGCCGAAGCGTTCGAGATGGTCGAGCACGTGGTCGATCATCTCGCGGTTCTCGTCGAGATGCGCCTGTCCGGCCTCGGTGATCGAGAACACCTTCTTGTTGCCCTCTGCCGAGGAGATGGCGTAGCCCGCCTCTTCCAGGAAGGTCAGCGTCGGATAGACCACGCCCGGGCTTGGGCTGTAGATGCCGCTGGTGCGCTCCTCCAGCGCCTTGATGATGTCGTAGCCGTGGCGCGGCGCCTCGGCCAGCAGCGACAGCGTGATCAGCTTGAGATCGCCGTCGGCCAGCATGCGCCCGGCGCGGAACATGTCGCCCGGGCCGCCGCGGCCGCCGCCCCGCATGCCCGCTCCGAACGGACCGAAACCGCCGCCGCGACCGCCGAACTTGCCGGCCATATGCAGGAAAGCGCGCTCGGCGCGCTCGCCGAAAGGATGATGTCTGTGCATGGATTGCTCCTTGAGTTATGTCTTACGATATATCTCAATTAGGCATGCCACCTCGTCGAGTCAAGATATATCTTACGATGTATCTGAAAACAGCGCCAGCGGGATTGATTTCGCAAACGCCCGCCGCTAGAAGGCGCGCGAGGGTCGACGACCGCTCCGTAAGCGTCTGACGTCAAGCAACGCATCCATCCCCGGTCGTTCCGGGCAATTGCGCCGCAAGCGGCCAACGGATGCCTATGCGCTCGACCGGACACTTCAGGGAAAATCCCAATGACCACGACCCGCAAGCGCGGCAGACTGCCCGCGCGCTATGCCGCTGTTCTCAATCCGCTGGTGCTGTCGCTGTTGATAACCTTCATCGTCTCGTTCATCTCGACGCTGAAGAGCCTTGGGCTTCAGCCCGGCCTGCCGGCCGTCTGGCTGACGGCCTGGGGCCTCTCCTGGCTGGTGGCGTTTCCGACGCTGCTCATGGTTCTGCCGGTGGTGCGCCGCATCGTCGGCTGGCTGTGCGAACCCGCCTCCAGATAGCCGGCAAGGCCCGGACCGGATCCGGGCCTACCCACATCGGTGAGCCCTTCGTCTACCAGCGGCCCTTGCGCCGGTTCCACGCGTAGAGAAGATCGGCGAAGCGATCATAGGCAAGCCGTGTCAGCGGCAGCAGGAAGGGGTTGCCGAACAGCGCCGCCAACCAGCCTTCGCCCGGCGTCCTCCGCCACACCGCGATTGCGACGTCGGCGCCGACCAGCAGTCTGCCCTCGGCGTCGGTGGCGTGCAGGCGGCGGCGGATATCCTCCAGCGAAGCGCCGTATCCGGCGAGCGCCGCCGGCTCAAGATTGATGTCGCGGAATTCGATCCGGCCCGCCTTAACCACCTCGACAAGCTGGCGCTTTTGCCTGCCGATGCCGGCATCGCAGACCGGGCAGCGCGTGTTGTACCAGACAGTCAGCAGGGGCTTCGACATGGCGCGACTATCGGCGAGGCGGCACGGCCCCGCAATATGACGCAGCGCCACGCAGACCCGCGCCGCGCCGAGCGCTACCCAAGCGAGGTGATAATCTCGCGATAGGCGAATTCCGGGAATGCCTTCAGGGTCCGTGTCCTGACACTGCCGCCCGCCGCCAGCATCAGCGCGAAGCGCGCGATAACCGCGTCGTCCGGCGCCTCGACCACGGCCACCATGTCGCAGTCGCCCATGGTCAGATAGAACGCCTTGAACGATCCGCCCATCTCGCCCAGCTGTTTCTTGGCGGCATCGAGCCGCTTCGGTGACTCGCGCACATTCCTGGCGCCCTGCTCGGTCCAGTTGAGGAGCAAGATGTAAGTCGTCATGGCATACCTCCCTCCGGCGCCACGGAGCACGGCGATCAAATCGCCGGGGCGGGCATCCGGTTTATCGCCCGGAAAATGCATCCGACGCGCGAAGTATCCTCCTGGCCGCTGTCACGGGCAAGAGCAGCGGAGCCATCTACCAGAATGAAAAAGGGCGCCAATGGCGCCCTTTGGATTGCGTTGGCTTGCCTGCCTCAGCTATCGAGGAAGCTTCTCAGCTTGCGCGACCGGCTCGGGTGCTTGAGCTTGCGCAGCGCCTTGGCTTCGATCTGGCGGATGCGCTCGCGCGTCACCGAGAACTGCTGGCCGACTTCTTCCAGCGTGTGATCGGTATTCATGCCGATGCCGAAGCGCATTCTGAGGACGCGTTCCTCGCGCGGCGTCAGCGAGGCGAGCACGCGGGTCGTCGTTTCGCGCAGATTGGCCTGAATCGCGGCGTCGATCGGCAGGATCGCCATCTTGTCCTCGATGAAGTCGCCGAGATGCGAATCCTCCTCGTCGCCGACCGGCGTTTCGAGCGAGATCGGCTCCTTGGCGATCTTCAGCACCTTGCGCACCTTCTCCAGCGGCATGGCCAGCTTCTCGGCCAATTCCTCCGGCGTCGGCTCGCGGCCGATCTCGTGCAGCATCTGGCGTGAGGTGCGCACGATCTTGTTGATCGTCTCGATCATGTGCACCGGAATGCGGATGGTGCGCGCCTGGTCGGCGATCGAGCGGGTGATCGCCTGCCGGATCCACCACGTCGCGTAGGTCGAGAACTTATAGCCACGGCGGTATTCGAATTTGTCGACCGCCTTCATCAGGCCGATATTGCCTTCCTGGATCAGGTCGAGGAACTGCAGGCCGCGGTTGGTGTACTTCTTGGCGATGGAGATGACGAGGCGCAGGTTGGCCTCGACCATTTCCTTCTTGGCGATCGCCGCTTCGCGCTCGCCCTTCTGCACCTGGTTGACGATCTTGCGGAATTCCAGGATCGAGATCGCCGTTTCGGTGGCGAGGTTCTGGATTTCGGAACGCAGGTCGCGGATGGCGTCCTTCTCGTTCTTGGTGAATTCCTTCCAGCCGCGCGAGGTCAGGTTGGCGATCGAGCGCGTCCAGTTCGGATCGAGCTCCGAGCCCTGATACTCCTTGAGGAATTCCTCGCGGCGCACGCCATAGCTTTCGGCCAGCCGCAAGAGTTTGCCCTCGTTCTGTACCAGGCGCTTGTTGATGTCGTAGAGCTGCTCGACCAGGGCTTCGATGCGCGCCGTGTTGAGCGACAGCGACTTCACCGCCTTGATCAGCTGATCCTTCAGCTCCTTCAGCCGGCGGTCCTGGCTGGGCGACAGCGTACCGGCCGCGGCCAGCCTGTTCTCGACCTGCTGGTCCTGCAGCTTGCGCAGCTTCTTGTAGGTGTCGGCGATGACGTCCAGCGTCTCCATCACCTGGGGGCGCAGTTCCGCTTCCATCGCCGCCAGCGACAGGCTCGCCTCGTCCTCGTCGTCCTCGTCTTCCTCCAGTCCGCGCGTGTCGCCGCCGACATTGGTGATGTCGTCTTCCTCGTCGCGCGCGGCGCCCCGGCCACGCGGCTTTTCGTCCGCCTTGGGGACTTCCTCGATCCGCTCGACCACCGGCGCCTGCTTGGCTTCGGGCCCGGCATAGGTGGCTTCCAGATCGATGATCTCACGCAGCAGGATCTTCGATTCGTTGAGCTCATCGCGCCAGATGATGATGGCCTGGAAGGTCAGCGGGCTTTCGCAGAGCCCCGCGATCATCGTCTCGCGGCCGGCCTCGATGCGCTTGGCAATGGCGATTTCGCCCTCGCGCGACAGAAGCTCGACCGAGCCCATCTCGCGCAGATACATGCGGACCGGATCGTCGGTGCGATCGGTCGGCTCCTTCTTGGTGGTCGTGGTGGCGACGGCGGTGCCGGTCTGCTCGGCGAGTTCGTTGGCGTCTTCCTCGGCGTCCGCGCTCGTATCGGCGGCCTCGGACTCCTCGCCCTGCTCGTCGTCCTCGACGACATTGATGCCCATATCGGAGAGCATCGCCATCGTGTCCTCGATCTGCTCGGAGGTCACTTCCTCCGAAGGCAGCACCGAGTTCAGCTCGTCCATCGTAACGTAGCCGCGCTTCTTGGCGGCCTTGATCATCTTCTTGACAGCATCATCGGAAAGGTCGAGCAGAGGGCCATCGGTGGCGCCTTCGCGTTCGGTCTCGACCTCTTCCTTTTCCTTTGTCGCCATTCTTTGTCGTCTCCAAGCGGCCTTAAAGCGGAGCCGCGTAAGCTGCAGTGCCGGTCAAATCGGATGCGCTCGCACCAGAACGCTCTTCACCGGGCCAGTAACCGCATCTCTCGTTAAGTCCAGATTAACCCTGATATCTGTGGCAGGCCTTTTGCCCGTCCAGTGACCAGCACCCGGCATCTCTCAATTTTCCCGTCGACGCCTGGCACGGGTTAATATTTCGAATCGTCCTGATTCCGCCATTCTGCCAGAAGGTCAAGCGCCTCTCGCATGATTCGCATGAAAAAAGCGAATCAATTACCCGACTTAGAGGCGTCGATTCGACGCGGGGACATTTCCATTTCGCTCTTTGGACGGAGTTTGGACCCTATACGCGTCCGACTCTGCCCGAGGATACGCCAAACCCTTCGATCAGCGCTTCCGTTGCCTGTACATCGTTGAATTGCGCCTGAATCTCGATCAGATGCCGGAAATTTTCGTCCGAGGGATCCGCGTCGAGCGCTGCCTGCGCCTGTTTCAGCTCTCTATGTAAGGTGCGCGCGCTGCGCTGCAAGTGCAGCGCCTGGTTGAAGGCGTCGCGGGCATCCTCGAGCGCGGCGGTTTCGAGCGCCGGCCACTGCCGCGCGCGCTTGATCAGTTC
>NZ_RZOS01000331.1:0-6570 GCF_004022605.1 Mesorhizobium sp. M4B.F.Ca.ET.089.01.1.1 | reverse complement strand
GTTCCTGGCCGGCGACCGCTTCACCGCCGCCGATGCCTTCTTTGCGCCGGTGGCGTTCCGGGCGCAGTCCTATGGGCTCGAATTCGAGGGCGCTGCGGCCGCCTATCCGAAGCGGCTGCTCGACCTGCCTGCGATGCGCGAATGGTACGCGGCGGGCCTTGCCGAGACATGGCGCGAGCCCGAGCACGAAGCGGAAGTCCGCGCCGCCGGCGCCATCGTCGAGGATCTGCGGGCGACGGCGTAGGTCGCGCCTATACCCGCCCGAGCCGCCTGACGAACAGATAGACGGCGCCGGCGACCAGCAGCGACAGCGCCGTCACCACCCAAAAGCCCATCGGCGAATCCAGCAGCGGCAGGCCGCCGACATTCATGCCGAACAGACCTGAAATAATGGTCATCGGCAAAAGCACCGCCGTCATCACCGACAAGATGTAGAGCAACTGGTTGGACTGCATCGTCAGCTTGGCCATAAGCTCGTCCTGCAGCAGCCTTGTACGTGCCTGCAGCTGCTCGCCGTCGTGATAGAGCGTGTGCGCCCGGTGCGAGAGTCTTGCGGCCATGTCGTTGACCGCATCGGGCAGATCGTTGCGGTGCGAATGGTCGAGATGCCGAAACAGGCTGGTCAGCGTCGCCATCTGCCGGTGGATCACCACGAGCTGCCGGCGCGCGTCGACCAGCGCCTGCCGCTCGCTGTGCCATGCGTCGCAAACGATGCGGTCCTCGATGCCGTCGAGCGTCTCGGAAAGGCCGCCGAGTTCGGCCGCCATGCCGTCCAGAGACTGGCCCATCACCGCCTCGATCAGCTCGGCCGGCGAGCGGAATTTTCGCGTGCCGTTCTCCACCGCCTTGCGGATGGTGTCGACCGACTGCAGCGGCTGCTTGCGGGCGCCGATCAGCATCCTGTCGTTGAGCGCGAAGCGGAAATGGCTAAGCCCGCGCGCCTCGGCCGAATAGTCGTGGCGCAGGTCCGGCAGATCGCCATAGAGCCAATCGTCCTCGAGGTCGATGTGGCAGCCGTGGCTGGCGCTAAGGAAGGCTTCGCGCACGGGAGGCGGCAGCGCCTGCTCGCCGGCGATCTCCTGGCGCGCGCGTATGTCGGAGATCTGATAGCTGCGCCAGGTCCAGTGCGCGTCGGCGGCATCCTTGGTGCGCATGCCCTCGGCGGTGAAATGATAGAGGAAGAACAGCCCGTGCTCGTCGGGCAGATAGGGCGACAGGCTCTTGTCTTCCGAGGCGAGGGCGATGTTCATGGCGGCTTTGCCGGATCTTGTAACGGTCCAGGTCGCTGGGGCGGCCAAGCCAGGTTTCTAGCATGGCCGCCGCCGTTGCGTGTGACGGTTCCGTGACGCTGGAAGCTGTGCACGGAACCGCGATCCCTGTGATGGTTGGCCAGCCATCCCCGCCTGGCATGCGTTGCATATGCCGCCTGCGGTAGTCAGTGCAGATAGCCAAGCAGCCACAGAATGAGGATGATGGGCAATGGTATTCCGATGAGCCAGAGCAATGCGCCTCGCAGCATGACGATCTCCTGAATTGCTGTTGTCTGAGCCAACGCTAACGCTGCGGCTTGGTTCCGAGACGTAAATCTGGTGCAGTGGCTCGGCAGGCGGGGGGAACCGATGCTCAAATGGGGCGCAATCCTGGGCGTGATCGGCTTTCTTGGCGGCTTCGTTGGCCCGGTCATCTTCACGCCCGAAGCCAATCAAGGTCCGTTGCTCGGCATCTTCGTCACCGGCCCGCTCGGCTTCGTCCTTGGTCTGATCGTGGGGTTCGTGCTGTCGCTGCAGGCGGGCTGATGACAGAGCCTGCCTTGTCCCTGTCGCCGGTCGCGGCAAGGGCGCGTTGGGGCGATCACAACGCCGCGGACCAGTCTCTCTCTCGTTACGGGCCATTAATTCCAGCCTGCTACTCCAGGCTGTGTCCGACCGGCCATGACAAATGGGGGCAGCCATGGGCCAGCGCGCATTCATCACTTTGCTCATCCTGCTGGCGCTGTTTGTGGCGCTCTCGGCAACGCCGTTTCCGGGCGCGATGATCGGCTTTTTCTTCGGGGTCGCGGTTGCCTTCTTCATTGCCGGGCCGACGATGCTGATCGGCCAGGCACTGGAAAAGGCCGGCATGCCGGTGAGCGGCACGGCGGTTCTGTGGGCGCTGGGCGGTCTCTACGGGCTGCTCGTCCTTGCCGCGGCCTTCCAGATATGGCGACGGCTGCAGCAGCAGAACCCGGACGCGGCGCGATCGGCCGGGCTGCGGCTGGCGCTGCTCATCGCGCTGCCTTCTATTGCCTGGCTTTCCGTAAACGCAATGAAGAATGCCTGGCCGTGAGGTCTGGGCTGGGGCGATGTGAACTGGCAAGATCGACCATTCCTACCGGACGCGATCCGGGAGGCGAGGGCTAGGCGATGACTTTGCTTCAGTTCGATGTCACCGGCGAACAAGTCTCGGACGATGAAACGGAAGAGGTCATCCGCAAGGCGGAGCCGCATCGCGACCTGATACGCTACCGCCCCGGCGGCAGTGCGTTGTTCGTCCGAGTGAGGGTGAACATGGCGCTTCTGCGGGCTGCTGCTTCGCTGCCTGTCCTGCTCCTGAAGCTCACCCCGCGGGCAAACGAATTGACGCCGCGTGATGCCCTGCTGACACCCAAGGGGTCGAGCCGGAACTACGCGTTTTTCGAAAGACTGTGCGAGGAACTGATCACCGCGAGCTGCCCCGCATGCTACATCGCGGAGCAGCATGGCGATGGGCGCCGGGACTTCTACTTTGCGGCCGAGGATGTCGTCGGCTTCCAGCGGATAGCCCGCGCCACCGCCGAGGCGTCGGCCTTTCCGCTCGCCGTCGAACAGCATTCGCTTGGCGCGGTGGCGGCGCTTATTCTTCCTGCCGAGGCGATTGGCGACCTCAATCTGGAAATCGCCGCGAGCGCCCGCATCCGGCCGACGCGCTTCGAGTTCTGGGGTGCGGAGACTTCCCTGGCAAAGCTCCGCGCCGAACTCGAAAAGCGCGGCTATCGCTTCCTCGGTGTCGAGGCTTTCGCGCGCGAATTGCACATGGTCAAGGATGTGCCGATCGATGGTGAGGGATTCGGGTCGGTGCTGAAGGAGATTGTTCCCCTGGCCCGGTCGCTGCAATGCAGCTATCGCGGCACCGAAACGGTCGAGGGGCACGAGCAGTTCCTGCTCACCAACCCTTTGCCCGAGCGATACACCGCACCTCGAGCAAGCATTTTCCGTCGCATGTTTGGTCGTGGAGGTTCATGAGCGCCGCCGATTTCACGGCGGCACTCATCTCCAGCTCTCGGCCGCCTCAGCGCTTCGGGCCGAAGCCCGGATAAGGGTTGAGCGGTACGATCGCGGCGATATCCATCATGCCGGCCTTGACCAGCGGCAGCGTAGCGAGATGGCCGCGCACTTCGGCGTCGTCGGCCGCCTCGAACATCATGCCGCTGCCGGGAATGTCGCCGCGGTTCCACACCTGGCGCACAGCGCCATCTGCATAGAGCGCTCGCCGCTGCTCGGCCTCGCCGGGCAGCAGCGGCGCGAAATCGGCGTCGCTGAACTTCTGGGTGTTGCGGGTGAGAAGGGCAAAGAACTGCATGGCTGTCTCCTAAAGATCCTGATTGGGATGGCGGAATTGTCGCCGCCGCTGGTCAGACAGTCCAAGACTGATTAGGCTAAAGTTGAGACCCTGAGGGACTAGCCACCAGGAGCGAAAATGTTCGATCTGCGCCAGCTCCGCTATTTCGTGACGGTTGCCGAGACGGGCAATGTCGGCCGCGCCGCCGAATTGCTGCACATCTCGCAGTCGCCGCTCAGCAGGCAGATCATCCAGCTAGAGGAGCAGCTCGGCGTCGCCCTGTTCGAGCGTGCAAAGCAGCGGGTGCATCTCAATGCCGAGGGCCAGGCTTTCCTTGTCGAGGCGAGGGCGCTGCTGGCGGGTGCAAAGCGGCTGGAGACGTTCGGCCGGGATCTTGCGGCGGGAACTGCCGGCCGCCTTGCCATCGGCTATGTCGAGGGCGCGGTGCATGCGGGGATCGTCGCCGGCATGCTGAGACAGTTCCGCCGCGACCGGCCGCAACTGAACCTCAGCCTGATGAGCCTGCGCTCGGCCGCGCAACTGGAGGGGCTGCGCCAGCGCACGCTCGATCTCGGCTTGGTCTATTCGCCGCCGCCGGCCGACTATCCCGAAATCGCCTCGATGCTCGTCCGGCGCGAGCCGCTGGTGCTGGCGATTCCCGAGGGCGACGCGCTTGCCGCCGTTCTCGACATTCGCCCGCATCATCTCGACGGCCGCACCTGGATCACCGTGGTGCGCCAGCCGGCCGACACCAACCGCGGCCAGTTCCTCGCCGCCTGCATCGAGGCCGGATTCGTGCCCGACATTGCCTATGAGACGGCCGATCCGCTGACCTCGCTCGGCCTCGTCAGCGCCGGCCTTGGCCTGGCGACGGTGCAGGAGAGCCTGCGCAGCGCGGCGCCGCGGGGGATCGTCTTCCGCGATCTGGCCTGGTTCGAGCGCAGCGTGTCGATCCACCTCGCCTGGCGTCGGCAGGATCGGCGGGCGGTGATCGGGGATTTGAGGAAGGCAGTAGGCAGTAGGCAGTAGGCAGTAGGCAGTAGGCAGTAGGCAGTAGGCAGTAGGCAGTAGGGGCTGTTTTCCCCTACCGCCTTACATCTTGTCTATCACCGACTGCACGCCTTCCGTCGGCGCGTCGACGGAGGAACCGGCCACCATGATGGCGGCGACGATCGCTTCGGGATCCTCGACCACCAGCGGCTTCACCCGGTGCGCGGTGTGGATGAAGCCTTCGCTGCTCATATGGTCGAGCAGCGCCAGCATCGGGTCCCAGAAGCCTTTGATGTTGGCAAAGACGATCGGCTTGCGATGATGGCCGAGCTGGCCCCAGGTCATGATCTCGACGATCTCCTCGACCGTGCCGATGCCGCCTGGCAGCGCCACAAAGGCGTCGGATTTTTCGAACATCCTGTGCTTGCGCTCGTGCATGTTGTCGGTGATCACGAGCTCGTCGAGCCGGTCAAGCGCGGTCTCGGTTGCTTCCCTGTTGATGAGGAAGCGGGGAATGATGCCCGTCACCTTGCCGCCGGCCTTGAGCGCGCCCTCGGCGACGGCGCCCATGATGCCCTTGGTGCCGCCACCATAGACCAGCCTGAGGCCGGATTTGGCGAGCGAGCGGCCGAGCAGGTGGCCGGCCTTGACGTAGGTTGCATCGCGGCCCGGAGACGAACCGCAATAGACGCAGACGGATCGAATCGTGTTCATGCCGATGATTGGTGATAGGGACGGCAGGCATGGTCAAGCCCGGGACAGGCTTTTTCTTGGCCGGCCGTTTTTCTTGTGGGACTCGCTAAAACACGCTAGACCGGCGTTAGGTGGCTAAGGGGCAGTCAAAAATGGCAATTAATCCATTGAAGGCGTTGTTGTTTACCGCGGGCGGCGTCGTCGCCGCGGCGGGAACCGCCTATGTGTCGGGGGCGCTCGATCCGTATCTCAATCGCACGCCGCCGGCCGAGATCGCGGCGCTGGCGCCGGGCGAGACCAAGCCGGCGGAAACCAAGCCGTCAGATCCTGGCACCGAGGGCCGCCTTCCGGCCGCGCCGGCACCGGCCACCGACGCTATGGCTCCGGCCGCGCCATCCGCTCCTGCTGCGCCTGCGGCTGAGGCTCCCGCGGCGCCTGCCACGCCGCCCGCCACGGCCGGTTCGGTCGCGCCGACCTTCGATGTCGTGCGCGTCGAAAGCAATGGCTCGATCGTCGTCGCCGGCAATGCGGCGCCCAATTCCAAGGTCGAAATCCTCAACGGCGCGACCGTGATTGGCTCGACCGTCGCCGGTCCCGACGGCGCCTTCGCCATCGTTCTCGACGATCCGCTGAAGCCCGGCGATTACACCATCACGCTGCGCTCGACGACCGGCGATGTCGTCACCGCTTCGGTGCAGACCGCTGTCGTTTCGATCCCGCAGAATCCGGCCGGCCAGGTGCTGGCGATGGTCGAGGAGCCGGGCAAGCCATCCGAACTGCTCACCGTCCCGGCGCCGGAGACCAAGCCCGCGGCGCCCGCCACCGGCGACCAGGCGGCCGCCCCTGCGGCGGAAGCGCCCGCAGCCACCACGCCAGCGCCGGCAACACCGGCTCCGGCCGCGCCGGCGGCCGTGCAAGCGGCACCAGCGCCCGCTGCTCCGGCAACGGCGCCCGCTGCTCCGGCAACGGCGCCCGCAGCTGCGGCGGCCGAACCCAAGATCGTCGTCGAAGCGGTCGAGATCGACGGCAACAAGATCTTCGTCGCCGGCACGGCCGATCCCGGCCTCAAGGTGCGCGCCTATGCCAACGATATCCTGCTCGGCGACGCCCAGACCTCGCCCGACGGTCATTTCCTGATCGAGGCCACCCGCGACATTCCGGTCGGCAGCTACACCATCCATGTCGATGGCCTGGGCGACGACGGCGTGAAGGTGGTGGCCCGCGCCGCCGTGCCGTTCGAGCGCGAGCCTGGCGAGTCGGTCGCCGCCGTGGCGCCCGCCGCAACCAAGCCTGCTGAGGCAGAGCCCGCCG
>NZ_RZOS01000330.1:0-6591 GCF_004022605.1 Mesorhizobium sp. M4B.F.Ca.ET.089.01.1.1 | reverse complement strand
GTGCTGATCTCGCTGGCACTGGTCGGCATGACGCTGCTCGTCGGACGCAGGGAGAACGCGCTATGATCGAGACCTGGCTCCGCCGCCTCTATTTCGGCCTCGTCGCGCTGTTCCTGGCAGCGCCGCTCATCGTCGTCGCCGGCGTCTCGGTCAATTCGCGGCAGGAACTCACCTTCCCGCCGGTCGGCTTCTCGCTCGCCTGGTACGCGCAGATCTTCACCGATCCGGAATGGCGGCTGGCGCTGATCCATTCGGTGACGCTCGCCGTCTGCTCGGCGGCGATCGCGGTGGCCATCGCGCTGCCGCTTGCCTGGTTCCTGTGGCGACGCATCGCGCCATGGGCGAACATCTTCCAGGTGCTGGGGCTGGCACCCTTCATCCTGCCGCCGGTCATCACGGCGCTCGGCTTCCTGAGCTTCTGGGCGACGGTCGGGCTGTTCGGCCAGTTCTTCACCGCCATCATCAGCCACGCGATCTTCTTCGTGACGCTGCCGCTGGTGACGCTGTCGCTGGGCTTTGCCTCGATCGACCGCTCGCTGGTCGAGGCGGCGGCGACCATGGGCGCCGACGACCGCACCGTCTTGAAGACCGTGGTTCTGCCGTTGATCCTGCCCTATCTCGTCTCGGGCTACGCCTTCGCCTTCGTGCTGTCGCTCAATGAATACATCGTCGCCTACATGACGATCGGCTTCACCACCGAGACATTGCCGATCAAGATCTTCAACGCGCTGCGCTACGGCTACACGCCGACCATGGCCGCGGTGTCGGTGTTCTTCGTCGCGGTGGCGGCGCTGGTGTTCGGCTCGATCGCCAGGTTCGGCGACATCCGCAGGCTGCTCGGCGCCATGTCTTCCGACGGCAACTGAAGCAAGCCTGCAATCGAATGGGAACGGCCGCGGGGCGACCCGCGGCCTTTCTGTTGGATCAATGCCCGAAGGCGAGCTGCGGCGTGATCCGGTCGCGCCGCAGCCAGCGCGCCAGCAGAAGCGCGGCCACCACGGCCAGCCCCGACGCCAGGCCGATCCAGATGCCGACGCCGTTGAAGCCGAAATGGAAGGCGAGCAGCACGCCGAGCGGCAGGCCGATGCCCCAATAGCCGATCGCGGCGTAGATCATCGGCACCTTGGTGTCGTGCAGGCCGCGCAGCATGCCGGCCGCCACCGCCTGCGCGCCATCGAAGATCTGGAACAGTGCCGCAAACACCAGGAAGGAGACCGCAAGCGCGATCACCCTGGCATTGGCCGGATCGCTCAGATCGATGAAGGCGCTGATCAGCAAATGCGGCCAGAGAATCATCACCAGCCCCATCAACGCCATGGAGGAAACGCCGATGATGAAAGCGGTCCAGCCGGCGCGCGAAACGCCTTCCGGGTTGCCGGCGCCATGGGCAAGGCCGACGCGCACGGTGACGGCCTGGTTGAGGCCGAGCGGCACCATGAAGGAGATCGAGGCGATCTGGATGGCGATGGCGTGCGCGGCCAGCGAGTCCGCGTCGATCAGGCCCATCAGCAGTGCCGCCGCGTTGAAGATCGTCACTTCGAAGGCGAGGATGCCGGCGATCGGCAGGCCGAGCCTGAGCAGACCCTTGAAGCGCGGCCAGTCGGAGCGCCAGAAGCGGCCGAACAGGTGGTAGCGGCGGAATTTTTTCTCCACGAGCAGCACCGCCGCCAGGCCGCAGAACATCAGCGTGCTGGACAGCGTGGTGGCGAGGCCGGAGCCGGAAATGCCCATCGCCGCGACGCCGAGATTGCCGAACATGAACACCCAGTTGAAGAAGGCGTTGCAGGCGACGGCGACGAAGACGATGACCAGCGCCCAGCCCGGCCGCTCCAGCGCCGAGATGAAGGAACGCAGCACGATATAGCCGTAGAAGGGCAGCACCGCCCATTCCAGCCAGCGCAGATAGATGCCGGCCTGATGCGCCAGCCTGGGCTCCTGGCCCATGGCCAGAAGCACGCTCTCGCCGTGCCAGAGGAAGACCCAGATCGGGATCGAAATCAGGATCGCCAGCCACAGGCCCTGGCGCACGGTGCGGCGCAGGTCGCGCACCGAATGGCGGCGGCGACGAGCTCGGTCGCCATCATCGGCGAGGTCGCCAGCATCAGGCCAAGACCGAAGATCAGCGGCATGAAATAGAGGTTGGCGCCGAGCGCGCCGGCTGCCAGCGTATCCGGCCCCAGCCGGCCCATCATCATGACGTCGGTCGCGGTCATGGCGGTCTGGCCGAGATTGGTCAGCACCATCGGCCAGGCAAGCGCAAGCGTTGCCCTGATTTCCTGACGCCAAAGATTTTCCGGCGCGCGAGCGCCGGCTTCGATCGCAGACATTGTCCTGCTCTTCAGACCACGGCGCGTCGGGACAGAGCCCGGAAGCCGCACACAAACGACGCAAAATGGCGCCGTTTGCGTCGTCTATTGAACGAAATGCGACATGAAGGCAAGGGAGGACGGGCGGCGAACCATTGAGCCAGCGGCGCCGGCGCCTCGTTCACTTGCCGCGCGGAGCCTGCTACGGGTTTCCGGGACGGGAGGAATGGATGACGTTCAGGCAAGGGAAAAATACCGCCGCGATCCCGCGCACCGTGCCCTCCTTCGAGCATATCGTCACCGAAGCGAGCGACAGTTTCCTGTGGCGTCTGGACGACTATCCGTGGGAACGCAACGTCTGGAACTTCCATCCGGAATACGAAATCCATTTGCTCAGGAAATCGTCGGGCGTGGCGCTGGTGGGCGACCATATCGGCGAGTTCGGGCCGGGTTACCTGGCGATCGTCGGCGGTGGCCTGCCGCATGACTGGGTGACGGCCGTGCAGCCCGGCGAGCTGATCGAAGGGCGCGATATCGTGTTGCAGTTCGATCCGCAGCGGCTGCGCGGCTCGGCCGGCCTGCTGCCGGAGCTGCGCGAGCTGGAGCCGTTCCTGGAGCGGTCGCTGCGCGGCATGGTCTTCCACGGACAGTCGGCAATCGACGGCGCCGCGCTGATGGAACAGATGGGCACGGTGCACGGGCTGCCGCGGCTCTGCCTGTTCCTCGAGCTGGTCGACCTCTTGGCCAGGACCGACGAATACGAGCTGTTGTCGTCGCCCGATTTCTCGCCGCTGCTCGACGCCCAATCGCTCGACATCATCCAGCGCACGCTGACCTATCTGTTCCAGCACTTCGCCGAGGACCTGAAGCTGCCGGATGTGGCGGAGCTGGCCGGGATGAGCGAAAGCACATTCTCGCGCTTCTTCCAGAAGAACACAGGCAACAGCTTCAGCGACCATGTCGCCAAACTCAGGCTGTGGCAGGCCTGTAAGCTGCTCTCCGATACCGACATCCCGATCACCGACATCTGCTTCCAGGTCGGCTACATGAACATTTCCAACTTCAACCGCGCCTTCCTGCGCAAGCACAAGATGACGCCGTCATCCTACCGCAAGCTGTCGCGGCAGCGGCTGGCGATGCGGGCCTGATCCGGTCGAGAACCGACTCCCAAAACAGCACTGATACTCGTGTGACAGGTCGGTCCCGCCTTGGCGGTTTTTTGCGCCGCACAATGCATAAAAGTACAGGTTTACTGCAACGGGGCTTCTAGCCTCCCCCTTAGCAACTCCTCATTTTGGCGACGGGTGGCAAGTCGCTCGGGCGACGGTGAGGGTCGCTTAGCCCGAGGACAGCCGCTTCCCGCGACGATTCCTGGAGGAGAAAAACCAATGAAATCAACTCGGCTCGCTGCCAGCCTGGGCGCAGCTTTCGTGCTTACCGCTTCCGCTTCAACGATGGCGCTGGCGCAGGCGCCGGTCTGCTCGGCGCCGGTCAAGGTGCTGGCGCAGCCGCGCGACGGACTGACGCTGCTGGAGGACTCCAAGGACGAGTTCAAGAAGCTCTCCGGCGCCGGCTTCCAGATCGACTACCTCAACGAGAACGACCGCCGGGCAAAGTCGCGCGCCGATGCGTCCACCGTCGGCAACTACAACGTCTACTATGTCGACGAAGCCAATGTCGCGCTGTTCGCGTCGTCCGGCTGGATCGCGCCGCTCGCCGATTATTATCCGGCTGAATATGATTTCGCCGATTTCGATCCCGGCCGGCAGAAGGTCGCCACCTATGACGGCAAGGTCTGGTTCGCGCCGCTAACCGGCGGCGGCGACCTGATGGTCTATCGCAAGGACATTCTGGAGGCCGCCGGCATCCAGCCGCCGAAGACGCTGGACGAGCTGCTCGCCGACGTGCCGAAGCTGACCAATGCCGACAAGGGCATGTATGGCATCGCGCTGCGCGGCGCGCGCGGCTCGGGCGCCAATGTCTGGCGCTGGATGCCCTACTTCAAGGCTTATGGTGGCAAGTGGTTCGACGGCGACAAGCCGGCTTTCAATTCGGATGCCGCGGTCAAGGCGACCGAGACCTACCTCAAGCTGTTCAAGGATTCGGCGCCCGGCACGCAGACCGGCAGCTGGGATGAATCGACCGGCGCCTTCCTATCTGGCCAGGTCGCCATCCTCGTCGAATCGACGCCGCTGTCGGGCATGGCGGTCGATCCGAAGACCTCGCAGGTGGTCGGCAAGGTCGGCTTCCTGCCGCCGCCCGCGCCACTGCCCGGCGGCGGCTACGGCCATGGCCTCGCCATCGCGACCAAGGCCAATCCGGACGACGCCTCGAAGAAGTGCGCCGGCTTGTTCGTCGCCTGGGCGACATCGAAGGAGAACGAGAAGCGCCGGCTCGACGCGCACCAGTTCGGCGAGCTCAACCGCACCAGCATCCTGTCCAGCAAGGAATTCGCCAACATCTACGGCGCCGATCTCGGCCAGGCGCTGGCCGAAACCGGCAAGGTGACGGCGGTGAACTTCTGGCAGGATCCGCGCTGGCCGGATCTCGGCGACCGCTGGGGCATCATCCTCGAAGAGCTGGTCACCGGCACGCGCACCGACATCAAGGGCAGCCTCAACGAGCTCGAGGCCTATGCCAACGAGCTGGTGAAGAAGAAGTAATTCCTCCCACCCGCGGCGCGCGGTCCACGGCATTCGCCGGAATGCCGGGACCTGCGCGCCGCGGATCTTCTCACGACCGCCAACACCCGAAAGGCCCGCGAGGATAGGCCATGCGCCGACGCTCTTTCCTGCCCGTCACTTTTCTCGTCCCGACGCTCGCCATTCTCCTGGTGCTGTCGATGGTGCCGACGCTCTACGCCATCGTCATCGCCCTGCAGAACCGCGAACTGAGCACGCCGGGCTATTCCTGGGTCTGGTTCTCGAACTTTGCCGACCTTTTCCTCGACCGCCGATTCCTCAACGCCGTCTGGGTCTCGGTCAAATGGGAGATCGTCACCGTCGTGGCGACCATGGTGGTCGCGATCGGCCTCGGCGTGCTGATGTTCGAAGTCGCGTCGCCGCGGCTGCGCAACATCTATTGCCTGCTGTTCATCATCCCGGTGCTTTTGCCGCGCGTTTCGGCGGCCTTCGTGTGGAAGTTCGCCTACCATCCGCTCTACGGCATCGCCACCTATCCCTACCGGCTGGTCACCGGCGGCCTGATCGTCGATCCGCTCTCCAAGGCCTCGACCGCCCTGTTCGCCGTCGCCTCGGTCGATGTCTGGCAGTGGGGTCTGTTCTTCGCGGTGATCGTGCTGAAGCTGCTCGAGACATTGCCGCCGCAGCCGATCGAGGCGGCGCGGCTCGACCATGCCAGGCGCTGGCAGATCCATGCCTACGTCACCCTGCCGATGCTCAAGGCGCCGCTGATCAGCCTGATGTTCGTCAAGATGATCGAGTCGCTGCGCTCCTTCGACCTGATCTATGTGATGACGCGCGGCGGGCCGGGCGTGGCGACCGAGACGCTCGACATGTACGCGTTCTCGCAAGGCTTCATCGAGTCCGGCAAGGTCTCCTACGCCTCGGCCATGGCGGTGCTGATGATGATCGCCACAGTGATCACCTTCACCATGCTGTGGAAGCGGGTGCAGGCATGAGGCGGTACCGCATGCGACCGGGCCGCTTGATCGCCAAGGCCATCCTGGCGCTGGCCGGATTCCTCGCCGTGTTCCCGCTCGTCTGGACGGCGCTCAACGCGCTGAAGAACAACGTCGACATCATCACGCGGGTGCCGCGCCTGGTGTTCACGCCGACGCTTGCCAACATCAGCTACATAATCGGCCGCGACAGCGTGATGACCGGGCTCTACAACTCGGTCGTCGCCTGCGGCTTGGCCGTGCTGATCGGCGTCGTTCTCGGCCTGCCGGCGGCCTACGCGGTGGCGCGCTATCCCAACCGCTTCGCCGGCGACATCCAGTTCTTCGTCTTGTCGCTGCGCTTCCTGCCGCCGGTGGCGGTGGCCATTCCGCTGATGGTGATCTGGCTGCAGATCGGCCTCTACGACACGCTGCCGGCGCTGATCGTCACCTATTCGCTGCTCACCATATCGGTGATCATGTGGCTCGCCATTCCGGCCTTCCAAAGCGTGCCGAAGGAAATCGAGGAAGCGGCCTTCGTCGACGGCTACGGCGCCTATTCGGTGTTCTGGCGGATCGCGCTGCCGGTCGCGGCGCGCTCGCTCGCCGGCGCCATCGCGTTCAGCTTCGTGCTGGTCTGGAACGAGTTCCTGATCGCGCTGATGC
>NZ_RZOS01000032.1:10182-27249 GCF_004022605.1 Mesorhizobium sp. M4B.F.Ca.ET.089.01.1.1 | reverse complement strand
GGCGAGGCGGATGATCTCCTGCTCCGCCTTCTTGCGCTCGCGGATGTCGCGCACGGCGACCACGCCGTGCGGCTTGCCGCAATAGTCGATGGTCCTGGCGATGAGCTCGACGGGGATCGATGTTCCGTCATGGCTCCTGAGCTCGGTTTCCCGCGCCTGCCCGTCGGCTTCCGCCATGGCGGCGGCGGCGCGCTCGCCGAAGAGGTCGCCAAGCACCATGGTATTGAGCGTCGCCGATGCGATGCCGGACAATGCCGCAATGCTGTCGTTGGCGCTGACGATGCGGGTGCCGTCGCAGACGATGAGGCCTTCGACCGCAGCGTTGGCCAGGCCATGCATGCGCTCGGCCTCGGCCTGATGGCGGCGGAAGCGCAGGTCGATCCACAGCGCCGCCGCCGAAAGCACGAGGATGACAAGGCTGGCGGCGGCGGCCGCGAAGGCCTGCGACATCGGCTCGATCGTATACTGCGAGATCTCGATCGAGCTGTCCGGATAGATCGACACGGCGCCCATGGCGATGAAGTGCAAGGTGCAGATCGCCAGCGTCAAAAGCACGGCGGCGCCGATCGTCCCCAGTGTCGAGGGGCGGCGCAGCACGACGAAAAGCGACAGCGCCGCAAGCGCGATGCCGGCGACCAGCGAGATGCCGACCAGCAGGTGGTCCCATACGATCCGGCCCTGCACCTCGAACGCCGCCATGCCGGTATAGTGCATCGTGCCGATGCCGGCGCCGAGCACGGCGCCGCCGACCAGGTAGTGGTCGATGCCGCCGCGCAAGGTGGCGATCCACATGCCGGCGGCCGTCAGCAGGACGGCCGCGGCAAGCGAAAGCACCGAGAGTTCGGTGTTGTAGGCGTTGGGTATTCCCGGCGAGAAGGCGATCATGGCGATGAAATGCGTCGCCCAGATGCCGAACCCGGTCGAGGTGGCGGCAATCATCAGCCAGGCATAGCGGTTTCTGTGGGTCGAGCGGTCGACGTGGCGAAGCAGATTGACCGCCGAGAAGGAAGAAATGCCGCAAATAAGGGCTGCAAGTGCTACCAGTCTCAAATCGTGCTCGTGCACGATACAATTATAGACTGTCAACATCGCGCTTCACCTGATCTTCCCGCAACAATCAAGCAATGAAATTGATTAGAGCGGTACGGTTGAAGAATCGGTTATTGCGCATGCAACCACCGCGCGTGTCGCTGGTTGTGCCGGCGTCGCTCGCGCATCGCCGGCCAGTAGCGGACGAGCACCAGCGTCGGCTGCGAGACCAGAATTCGCTCCCCCATCTTAGCCGGATAACCAGTTGCGCCATGCGGGTCTTTACGCCGCCCCGCAACGCCCTAGCTACCCAGGGCGCCGACCTGAAGGATCATGCCGGCGTGACCGTCGAAGGAGGAGAGACGGGCTGTCCACGGGCCTGAAAAGGCACAACAGAACTGTCACATACCTTCTCTATGAGAGCGGCCAAGGGACTTGCGCAAAGCCTGATGTCATCAGCCACTCAAGAGGAATGAATTCCATGTCGATCATCAAGCAGGGCTTTGCCGCCCTTGCCGCCGGCGCTCTCGGCATCGCGCTGGCGCAGCCCGCCACCGCTGCTCCCGTCAAATTCGATTTCTGGTTCGGCCTTTCGGGCGACCTCGCGCGCGTCGTCGACACGCTGTGCAAGAACTTCAACGCCTCGCAGGCGGACTACGAGGTGGTCTGCACCAGCCAGGGCAATTACGACGCCACGCTGCAGAACACCATCGCCGCCTTCCGCGCCGGCAAGCAGCCGACCGTCGTCCAGGTCTACGACGTCGGCACCGCCACGATGATGCTGTCTGGCGCCTACAAGCCCGCCGACAAGCTGATGGAGGAGAACGGCTACAAGATCGACTACAGCGACTACTTCCCCGGCATTGCCCGCTACTACGCGACGTCGAAGGGCGAGATGCTGTCCTTCCCGTTCAATTCCTCGACCCCGCTGATGTACTGGAACAAGGACGCTTTCGCCAAGATCGGCAAGACCGAGGCGCCGAAGACCTGGGAAGATGTCGGCGCCGACCTCAAGGCGCTGAAGGACGCCGGCTACGATTGCCCGATGGCGATCAACATTTCCGCCAATGAAAGCTGGCAGTTGATGGAGCAGTTCTCGGCCATCCACAACCAGCCGATCGCGACCAAGAATAACGGCTATGACGGTCTCGACGCCCGTCTCGAGATGAACAAGACCAAGTTCGTCCAGTACGTCACCGATCTCAAGAAGTGGTATGACGCCGGCCTGATCAAGATCAAGTCGAAGGACCTCGGCCAGGACATGGTGCAGGCCTTCGCGTCCGGTACCTGCCAGGTCATCATGACCTCGGTCGGCGACCACGGCACGGTCGGCAAGACGCAGAAGGAAGGCATGAAGTGGGACGTCGCCGAGCTTCCCGCCTATGCCGGCACCGAGCGCAAGAATTCGCTGGTCGGCGGCGCCTCGCTCTGGGTTCTTTCCGGCAAGTCGGATGCGGAATACAAGGGCGCGGCCGCCTTCCTCAACTTCATCCACGACCCCAAGACGGCCTTGTTCTGGTCGACCAACACCGGCTACATCCCGGTGACCAAGTCGGGCTTCGACTATATGAAATCCCAGGGCTTCTACGACAAGGCGCCCTACAAGGGCCGTGAGGTCGCGATCGCCAGCCTGACCGCGTCCGAGCCGACCGAGATCACCCGCGGCATCCGGCTTGGCAATTTCACCCAGATCCGCGCCGAGTTCGGCACCCAGATGCAGGCCATCTTCGCCAACAAGGTCAGCGTCCAGGAGGGCATCGACACGCTGGTCAAGAACGGCGACGCGATCCTCGACCGCTTCCAGCAGACCTATCCGGACAAGACGCTTCCCTGATCTCTGATACCGCCATGGCCGCCCGCCGGGAAACGACGGGCGGCCATTTCGCATAGTTTTGATTTTACGCATGTCCTTGTCCCGAAACCGGGTCCCACTTTCGGCAGACATGCCTTAGTCTCACCCCGGAAAAGCGGGCTGGCGGTTCAACGGCGTCGGCGGATCGATGGAAAAACGCGTCACTTTCTCAAGATGGTCGATCGGCATCCTGTTCGCGGTGCCGCAGTTGCTCCTGATCTTCACCTTCTTCTATTGGCCCGCCGGCCAGGCGGTCTACTGGTCGCTGACGCTGCAGCAGCCATGGGGCGGCGGCAACATCTGGGTCGGGCTCGACAATTTCCGCTCGATCCTCGCCAACGCCGACTATTGGAACTCGATCACCGCCAGCCTCGTCTTCGCGGCGTGCAGCACCGGCCTTGCCATGGTCATCGCCCTGGTGCTGGCAGCCTTGACCGACCGGCAGCTCGCCGGCTCGCGTCTCTATCGCGTCGTATTGATCTGGCCTTACGGGATCGCCGCGCCGGCGCTGGCGATGGCCTTTCGCTTCATCCTGGCGCCGGAGGCCGGCTTCATGGCCGTCGTCAACCAGGTCTGGCCGGGCTTCTGGGATCCCGGCCTCGACGGCACCGATGCGATGGCATCGATCATCGCCGCCTTCTCGTGGAAGTATGTCGGCTACAATTTCATCTTCTTCCTCGCCGCTTTCCAGGCCATCCCGCGCTCGCTGATCGAGGCGGCGGCGATGGACGGCTCCGGCGTTCTCAGGCGGTTCTGGGATATCCAGTTCCCGCTGATCACGCCGACGATCTTTTTCCTGCTGGTCATCAACATCACCGAGAGCTTCCAGGACTCCTTCGGCATCGTCGACATCATGACGGCGGGCGGTCCGGCGAATTCGACCAATCTGATGGTCTACAAGATCTATTCCGACGGCTTCAAAGGCCTGGATTATTCCGGCGCCGCCGCGCAGAGCATCATCCTGATGCTGCTCATCATCGTGCTCACCATCTTCCAGTTCCGCTTCATCGAGCGGCGCGTGCACTACAGGTGAGGCGGACATGGTCGAGCGCACCCCGATCCTCAATTTCTTCACTCACCTGATATTGTTCGTCGGCTTCGTTTTCTGCGTGGCGCCGTTCGTGATTGTGGCGATCGCCGCCTCGCATAGTCTGAAAGAGGTCAACGACGTGCCGATGTCGCTGCTGCCGGGCAGCGAGTTCTGGGTCAACATCAAGACAGCCTGGACGACGGCCGACCTCGGGCCGAAGCTGTTCAACAGCTTCGTCATGGCCGCCGGCGTCGCCGCCGGCAAGGTGATCATCTCGGCGCTGACCGCTTTTTCCATCGTCTATTTCCGCTATCCCGGCCGCATGCTGATCTTCTGGCTGATCTTCGTCACGCTGATGCTGCCGCTCGAAGTGCGCATCGTGCCGACCTATGCCGTGGTCGCCAACGTCATGTCGCCCTATCAGGCGATCCTCGACGTGACGGGCCTGAGCTGGCTGATCGAGAAGGTATCGGGCGTGCAGGTCTCGCTCAGCCTCGGGCTGCTCAATTCCTACACCGGCCTGATCATGCCGCTGATCGCCACCGCCACCGGCACGTTCCTCTACCGGCAATTCTTCCTGACCGTGCCCGATGAGCTGACCGAGGCGGCGCGCATGGACGGCGCCGGGGCGCTGCGCTTCTTCATCGACATCCTGCTGCCCTTGTCGCGCAACAACATGGCGGCGCTCGGCACCATCATGTTCCTGTGGGCATGGAACCAGTATCTGTGGCCGCTGCTGATCACCACGGATGCCAGCCACGCCACGGCGGTGACCGAGCTCAAGCAGCTCATTCCCAATGTCGGCGGCATTCCCGAATGGAACATCGCCATGGCCGGCACGCTGATCGTCATGCTGCCGCCGCTCGTCGTCGTGGTGGCCATGCAGCGCTGGTTCGTGCGCGGCCTCATCGCGACAGAAAAGTAAGGAGACAAAGATGGCCTCCATCACCATCCGCGACGTCAGGAAAAGCTACGCCAAGATGCAGGTCGTGCACGGCGTCAACCTCGACATCGCGTCCGGCGAATTCGTCGTCATCCTCGGCCCATCGGGCTGCGGCAAGTCCACGCTGCTCAGGATGATCGCCGGGCTGGAGGAAATCTCCGGCGGCACGATCGCCATCGACGGCAAGGTGGTCAACACGCTGGAGCCGCGCGAGCGCGGCTGCGCCATGGTGTTCCAGAACTACGCGCTCTATCCGCATATGAGCGTTGCGCAGAACATCGGCTATTCGCTGAAGGTGGCGGGTGTCCCAGTCGCCGAGCGCGCCCAGCGCATCCAGGCGGTCGCCCGCATCCTGGAGCTGGAGCACCTGCTCGACCGCAAGCCGATGGCGCTCTCCGGCGGCCAGCGCCAGCGCGTCGCCATGGGCCGGGCCATGATCCGCGAGCCCAAGGTCTTCCTGTTCGACGAGCCGCTTTCCAACCTCGACGCCAAGCTGCGCGTGCAGATGCGTTCCGAAATCCGCAAGCTGCACCGGCGGCTGAGCGCCACCTCCGTCTTCGTCACCCACGACCAGGTCGAGGCGATGACGCTGGCGGACCGGCTGGTGGTGATGAATGGCGGCCGTGTCGAACAGGTCGGCACGCCGGCGGAAGTCTACAGCCGCCCGGCGAGCCGCTTCGTCGCCACCTTCGTCGGCGCGCCGGCGATGAACATGCTGGAAGGCGAGGTGACGCTCGATGGCCTGTCGCTGCTCGGCGGCAGCCGCAAGCTCAACGTCTCGCGCGCGGGCCTGCCGGTCGGCAGCAAGATCGCGGTGGGCATCCGGCCGGAGGCCGTGCGCCTGGTGGCGCCGGGAACGCCGGGCGCGCTCGACGCGACCGTCGATCTGGTCGAGGAGCTCGGCGCCGGGCGGGTCATCTATGTCGATCTCGACGGCGCGGCGTTTTCGGTGGTGACGTCGGAGACCGCCCATCCGGCGCCGGGCAGCGCCGTCGGGCTGCAGTTTTCCGAAGCCGACCTGCATTTCTTCTCGTCCGAGACGGGAAGCCGCCTCGACGTCTTCAAGGCATCGATGCCGGTGCCGGCGCTCTGATCACGCGCTCGCTCGGCTGCGAGGACGCCAAGGCAACTCCCTGTCGTGTCGAAGAAAGGTCGCGCAATGAAAATCATCCAGGTCACCGACGTCCATCTCGGCCGGCGCGGGGAGATCCGCTTTGGCGCCGACCTGCACGAGCGGCTCGACCGCTGCATCGACCATATCAATGCCCACCACGGCGATGCGGCGCTTTGCGTCTTCACCGGCGACCTGACCGAATCCGGCGAGGCGCAGAGCTATGCCGACCTCAAATCGGGCCTGGCTCGGCTTTCAGTCCCCTACCGGCTGCTGCCCGGCAATCACGACAGGCGCGCCAACCTGGTCGCGGCTTTTGCCGGAAACCCAACCGACGAGAATGGTTTCGTGCAGTCGGTCTTCGACACGCCGGAGGCATCGCTGCTGTTCCTCGACAGCCTGGCCGAGGGTCGCGTCACCGGCGAATTGTGCGACAGGCGGCTGGCCTGGCTGGATGCCAGGCTCGGCGAGGCTGCGGGCCGCCGGGCCTATGTCTTCCTGCACCATCCGCCCGTCGAGCTTGGCCTCGAGCTGCTCGATCCGCTCGGGCTCGAACAGCCGCATCGGCTGCTCGACGTGCTGATGCGGCACGGCAATGTCGGCTACGTCTTCTTCGGCCATGTCCATCGCGACATCGCCGGCACGGTCGCCGGCATTCCGTTTTCCGCGCAGCGTGGCCTGCATGCCCGTTTCATGCTCGACCTGGTCGGCGACGAGAAGGTCGAGCAGGCACCACCCGCCTACTCGATCATCCTGATCGACGGCGCGCGCGTCGTCGTGCACAGCTGCGACTTCCTGGAGAACTGGCCGCTGTGGTCGCCGGCGACCGGTCAGCGCGTAGGGTAACGACCGCGGCAAGCTTCAGGCAAGGACATGCGCCTTGCCGGAGACGGTCAGCCGCACGATCTCGCCAAGCGCCGGCGCGTCGATGCCGGGCTTGCGCAGGATCAGCGGCGTGTTGCCGATCGCCGCGGCGTCGGGCGGGTCGGGGCTGTTCAGGAGCCGCACTGCTATCGTGCACATCGAGCCGGCGAATTCGGATTCCGTCACCTCGCCGAACAGCATGTCCGGCGTTCCCGACATGCCTTCGCGCGAGGTCCGTTTCAACAGCACCTGTTCCGGCCTCAGCATGATGCGGGCGACATCGCGGCGCTCGGCGGTGTCGACGGCGATGCGGCCGAGCGGCGAGGTGGCGAAGCCGTCGGCGATCCTGGCCGGCAGGATGATGGCGTCGCCGAGGAACTCGGCGACCATCCTGTCCTTCGGCTGGAAATAGAGCTCGCGCGGCGTACCGACCTGCGAGAACAGGCCGTCGCGCATCACCGCCACCTGGCTGGCGAAGGACAGCGCCTCGGCCTGGTCGTGGGTGACCAGGATGGTGGTGATCCCGGCGATTTCCAGCAGTTCGGCCACCGCCTTGCGCATCGAGGCGCGCAAGCCGGTGTCGAGCGCCGAGAACGGTTCGTCGAGCAGCATCAGGCGCGGCTTCATGGCCATGGCGCGGGCAAGCGCCACGCGCTGCTGCTGGCCGCCGGAGAGCTCGTGCGGACGCCGCCTCAGGATCGCCTTGTCCAGCCCGACGATATAGGCGAGCTCGACGATCTGCTCGGCGCGTTTGTCGGCGTTCCGCGCCAGGCCGAAGCCGATATTGTCGGCGATGGTGAGGTGCGGGAACAACGCCCCGTCCTGGGCGACCACGCCGATGCCGCGCCGGTGCGCCGGCACGGCGGCGCCGCCATTGGCCAGCACCTCGCCGTCGAGCACGATCTTGCCCCGGTCCGGCGCCTCGAAACCGGCGATAAGCCTGAGCAAGGTGGTCTTGCCGCAACCGGAAGGCCCGACGATCGCCGTGCGGCTGCCGCTGGCGACGCTGAGGTCGACGCCGGCCAGCGCCGCCACCGGGCCATAGTGCTTGGCCACGCCGCTGAGTTCGAGGAAGCTCATCGTCCGGCCATCCTCTTCGACTGGACATAGAGCAGCCAGGTCAGCGGCAGCGACATCGCCACCATGATGAAGGCGTAAGGGGCGGCCGAGGCATAGTCGATCTCGCCGCTGTAGGACCAGAATGCCATCGCGAGCGTCCGGGTGCCGTTCGGCGCCAGCATCTGGGTGGCGGTCAGCTCGTTCATGATGCCGAGCGCCACCATGGCCATGCCGGCCGCGGCGCCCGGCGCCGACAGGCGGATGGTCGTCGACCACAGCGCCTTGAGCGGCGCCCGGCCGAGGCTCGATGCGGCCCGCTCCAGTTCGACGGGCGCCTGCGCGATCGAGGCTCGGAGGCTGACCAAGGCGCGCGGCAGGAACATCAGCGCATAGGCGAAGAGGATGGTGAACAGGGTCTGGTAGAGCGGCATGGCGATGCGCACGGTGATGGTGACCAGCGCCAGCGCGATGACGACTCCGGGCAGCGAACCGACGATATAGTTGCAGCCTTCGAGCAGGCGCTGCAACGGCCCGGGCGCGCGGATCGAGATCCAGGCCATCGGCATGGCGGCGATGGTGGCGAGCAGCGCGCCGGCGAGCGCCAGGACAAGCGTCTGGCCGAGCGCCAGGCCGATCTCGTCGAGGCGCCAGACCTCGGCGCCGCCGGCGATCAGCCAGCGGCCGATGGTGACGAAGGGCACGCCCAGCGAAAGCAGCGCGGCGATGGCGGGCAGGGCCAGGCAAGGCAGCGTGGCGCGGCCAAGGCTGGCGCGCTGCTGCTGGCGGGCGGCGCCCGAACCGACGCGGGCATAGCGCTCCTCGCCGCGCACCAGAACCTCAAGCCCGAGCAGCACGAAGCAGCATGTCACCAGCACGGCGGCGAGCATGTTGGCGGCCGGCCCGTTGAAGGTCGACTGGAACTGGTCGACGATCGCCGTGGTGAAGGTGTCGAAGCGGATGAAGACGTAGAGGCCGTATTCGGCCAGCAGATGCAGGCCGACCAGCAGCGAACCGCCGCAGATGGCCAGTCTGAGCTGCGGCAGCACGACGCGCGCGAAGACCCGCCACGGACCGAGCCCAAGCGCGGCGGCGGCGTCTTCCAGTGCGGGGTCGAGCCGGCGCAGTGCTGCCGAGATGGGTAGATAGAGGAACGGGAAATAGGCGATGACGGAAACCAGCACGCCGGCCCACAGGCCATGCAGTCCCGGCACCAGGCTGATCCAGGCATAGGAGTGGACGAAGGCCGGAATGGCGAGCGGCGCCACCGACAGCCAGGCCCACAGGCGGGCGCCGGGCAGGTCGCTGCGCTCGGTCAGCCAGGCCAGCGCCACCGAAAGGACGATGGAGATCGGAACCGCCAGCGCCACCAGCATGATGGTGTTGATCAGGAGGTCGCCGACACGTGCGCGGAAGATCAGCGCCGAGACGGTCTCCCAGCCGGTCTGCACCGCGATCCAGACGATGAAGGCCAGCGGCAGCAGCGCAAGCAGCGAGATCAAGGCGGCGGCGAGCAGGATCCAGGACGCCGAGCGCCGTTGCCGCGCGCGTCCGGCGGCCGGCAGGCCTGATCGGGTGAGGTCGACCGCCGCTTGCATCAGACCCGATGCCGCGCCGCTTCGGCCCGCGGACGAAGGTGGCCGAAGGCGCGCTTGTCGCAGCCAGAAACGCAGCTTGTCGTCATCGACGATGCCATCTCTAAAACAGAGCGCTCCCGCGGAAAGCGAAGTCCCGCAGGAGCGCAGTCGGTTGCCCTTTTAGGACGAACGCGAACTAAAGCAAGCCGGCTGCCGTCATCAGGTCGGTCACCTTCTTGGAGTTCAGCGTCGTCGGATCGACTTTCGGCGCCTGCAGGTCGGCCAGCGGCACCAGCTTGGGGTTGGACTCGGCGCCCTTGCCGACCGCGTATTCGAAGGAGGTGCCGTTCTTCAGCACGTCCTGGCCACCCTTGCCGGTCACCCATTTCAGGAACGCCTGGGCTTCCTTCGGATGCTTGCTCGAAGCCAGCACGCCGCCGCCGGAGATCGAGACGAAGGCGCCCGGATCCTGGTTCTTGAAATAGTGGAGCGCGATGTTCTTGCTGTTCTCGCCGGTCTTGGCCTGATCGCCGAAATAGTAATAATGGTAGATCACGCCGCCTTCGATCTCGCCGGCGTTGACCGCCTTCATCACCGTGTTGTTGCCCTTGTAGGCGGTGAAGTTCTCCTTCATCGCCTTCAGCCAGTCGGCCGTGGCGGCCTCGCCCTTGAGCTGCAGCAGCGCGCTGACGATGGCCTGGAAATCGGCGCCCGAAGGCGACGCGGCCCAGCGGCCCTTCCAGCTCGGATCGGCAAGGTCGAGCAGCGACTTGGGCAGCTGGTCTTCCTTGAGCTTGGTTTTGTCATAGGCAAAGACCGTGCTGCGGGCGGCGACGCCGACCCATTTGCCGGTTGCCGGCTGATACTCCGGCGGCACCTGCGCCAGCGTCTCGGCGTCGACCGGCGCGAACAGACCGGCGGCCTCGACGAGCGCCATGGCAGGCGAGTTTTCGGTCAGGAACACATCGGCCGGCGAGGCCGCGCCCTCGGCGACGATCTGGTTGGAGAAATCGCTGTCGCCGCCATTGCGCAGCGTCACCTTGATACCGGTTTCCTTGGTGAAGCCTTTGGCCCATTCCTTCGCCAGGCTCTCGTGCTGGGCGTTGTATACGACGATTCCGGCATCATCTTCCGCCAGCGCCGGAGCCGCAAGCAGGCCGAGCGCTAGCGCCGTGGCGCCGGCAAGGGTGGAAAGGGCAAATCTCATGGGCGTCGTCCTCGATCTGATGGTCTTGGTTGGCACGGCTGCACCTACCAATACCTGATTAAGCTAGTCAACATTGCAGGCCTGCTTCATTCGGTCGCCGGGGCGCAACCTTTCGTGATTTTGCGGCACTTTGGCTTGGACATTATTTCTTCGGCCACGTAACAAATCAGCGCCGAGGCGCGAACATCGGGGGAGAAAACTCTTGTGACCGGCAACAACGAGGCCGAGCTTTCCCGGTTGCTCAAGGCCGCAATCGCGGGAGACGAAAGGGCTTACGCCGACTTTCTGACCCGGACGGCCGCTCTCGTGCGCGGCTTTGCCCGGCGCAAGATCGTTCAGGGCGGGGTCGACCCCGAGGATGTCGTGCAGGAAACCTTGCTGGCCATTCACGTCAAACGGCATACCTGGCGCCAGGACGCGCCGGTGCTGCCATGGATCTACGCCATTGCGCGCTTCAAGCTGATCGACGCCTTCCGGCGGCGCGGGCGGCGCATCGAGGTCGAGATCGACGAGATCGCCGAGACCTTCGCCGAGCCGGAAACGGAGACGGTGAGCGAACGCGACATCAACCGGGTGCTGGAGAGCCTGCCGCCGGCCCAGCGCTCGGTGGTCTCGTCGGTGTCGGTCGAGGGCCGTTCGATCGGCGAGACGGCGGCGAAGTTCGGCATTACGGAGACGGCGGTCAGGGTGTCGCTGCATCGCGGCCTTGCCGCCATCGCCAAACGCTTCGGGCGGGAGTGACATGAGGACCGAGGATCTCATCAAGGCGCTCGACGCCGACGTCGGCAGCAAGGCGATGCCGCTCGGCTCCGCCTGGCGGATGGCCGTCGCCGTGGCGGCGGTGGTCGCGGCCGCCGTGTTCTGGCTGACCATCGGCCCGCGTCCGGACCTGATGGTCGCCATGCACACGATGCGTTTCCTGTCCAAATTCGTCTTCACCATCGCGCTCGGCGTCAGCGCGTTTGGCCTGATCAGGGCCCTGTCGAGCCCCGGCGCGCCGACGGCCAGGGCAACGGCCTGGATGGCGCTCGCGCCGGCATTGGTGGGCGTGGCGGTGATCCTCGAGCTTTTCGCGGTGCCCCGCGCCGAATGGGGCACGCGACTGGTCGGCTCCAACATGATGATCTGCATGGCGTTCATCCCGCTGATCGGCCTCGGGCCGCTCGCCGTCTTTCTTTGGGTGCTGCGCCATGGCGCCCCGACGCGGCCGGTGCTGGCGGGCGCGGTCGCCGGCCTGCTCGCCGGCGGGCTGTCGGCGACCTTCTATGCCGCGCATTGCTTCGACGACTCGCCGCTTTTCGTCGCCACCTGGTATACGCTCGCGGTCGTCATCCTCACCGGTCTCGGCGCGCTTGGCGGCCGGTTTTTCGTGCGTTGGTAGCGGCGCATACCGATCCTTAATCATGCCGGCAATTGTTTGCCGGTTGGCATCGCCGCTTCCGTCCCCCATGCAACCTTTCCTTAAAATCGATCCGCGAGGGTTGCATCGACGTGCAATTGCGCATTGGGGTGGAACGCGTTGTGACGCGGTGGAATTGGAAGGGCCCTCGGGCCGGCAGATACGCGGCATTGATCCTGATGGCGGTTGGCCTTGTCGCCGCCGCGGCCTCGATGCTGTCGTCGCGCCTCGATCTAAGCGCCGAGACGCTCAAGCTCAGCCTGCAGGTATCGGACGCCATGATCGCGGCGTCGCTGTTCCTTGCCGCCTTCTTCATCCGCCAGATCGTCGACGACCGCCGCCAGATCGCCGAGAGCGAGCAGCGCTTCCGCCGCGCCATGGAGGACTCGGCGATCGGCGTCGCCATCGTCGGGCTCGACGGCCGCATCGTGCAGACCAATCCTGCCTTTGCCGCCATGCTCGACTACAGCCGCGAGGAAATCGAGGCGCTGACCTTTTTCCAGATCACCCATCCCGACGACCTGCAGATCGGCCGGGAAACCATGGTGAGCCTGAAGGAAGGCAAGATCGATTCGTTTCACTTCGAAAAGCGATATCTCAAGAAGGACGGGACACCGGTCTGGGCGCAACTTGCTGGCTCGGTGATCCGCGACGCCGACAGCGGCCGGCCGCTCTACCTGGTGTCGCAGATCGAGGACATCGACGCCCGCAAGAAGTCCGAGGCGCGCATAGCGGAGGCCGAAACGCGCTGGAATTTCGCGCTGGCCAGCGCCGGTCAGGGCGTCTGGGACTTTGATCTGCGCAAGGGCGGCACCACCTATTCCGCCACCTGGGTGAAGCTGCTCGGTTATGCCGATGGCGAGCTGGACGGCGATCCCGATCGCTGGCTGACGATGATCCACCCGGATGACCGTGCGGTCGTGGCCGATGCCGATCGCGCTCATCTCGCCGGCGAGACGCCCTTTTTCGAGGCCGAGTACCGCATGCGCCACAAGGATGGCCGTTGGATATGGATCCTCGACCGCGGCAAGGCCCTGGAGCGTGACGGCGATGGGCGGCTGACCCGGGCCATCGGCAGCCTTACCGACATCACCCAGCGCAAGGAGGCCGAAGCGCGGCTCATCGTCTCGGCGGCGATGCTGGCCGACGAAAAGGAACGGCTGAAAGTGACGCTGCAGTCGATCGGCGACGCCGTCATCTGCACGGATGCGGCCAATCGCGTCACTTTCATGAACCCGGTCGCCGAAAAGCTGACCGGCGTCGCGGCCGGCGAGGCGCTCGGCAAGACGCTCGGCCATGTCTACTGGGCCGTTGACGAGGAAACTGGACAGCGGATCGGCGTGGCGCGGCCTTCGGCCGGCAGCCCGAGCCCCACCGACCAGAACAGCCGCGCGGTGCTTATCCGGCGCGACGAGACGCGCTGCAGCATCCGGCAGGTGGTGTCGCCGATCATGAACGAGCGCGCCGAGTTCGGCGGGCTGGTCATCGTCTTCCAGGATTTCACCGATGCGCGCGCCCTGCAGCGCCAGCTCGCCCATGCGGCTGCGCATGACGCGCTCACCGGCCTTGCGAACCGCTCCAATTTCATCCGTGTCATGGAGGAGATGGTCGATCACGCCAGCAAAGCTGGCGCGACAGGATCCGCCGGCGACGGCGAGCATCAGTTCATGTTCATCGACCTCGATCATTTCAAGCAGGTCAACGACACCGGCGGTCACGCCGCCGGCGACGCCCTGCTGAAGCAGGTCGCCAATGCCATCCGTCGCGTGATCGGCCCCGATGATATCGTCGCCCGCCTCGGCGGCGACGAATTCGCCGTCATCCTGAAGTCAGGCTCGGCCGCCAGAGGCGAGATCGCGGCGCGCTCGATCATCGATGCGATCCGCGGCCTGAATTTCACCTGGGACGGCCGGCCGCATTCGATCGGCGCCAGCATCGGGCTCGCCCCGATCCGCCCCGGCTGCGGCGCGGTGGACGAGATCATCGCGCGGGCCGACGCCGCCTGCTATGCCGCCAAGGCCGCCGGGCGAGGCTGCGTTTCCATGGCGCCGGACGAGGAAACCCAAGACGGACAGGCGGAAACGCCCAAGCCGTTCGCCGCGGCGTCCTGAGGGGCGCCGGCTTTCAGGCAATCCGGCGGCCTGGAATTGCTAGCGCGTCGGAACCGGATGCTCGCCGCGATAATCGTAGAAGCCGCGGCCGGTCTTGCGGCCGAGCCAGCCGGCCTCGACATATTTCACCAGCAGCGGGCAGGGGCGGTATTTCGAATCCGACAGGCCCTCATGCAGCACCTGCATGATCGACAGGCACGTGTCCAGGCCGATGAAGTCCGCCAGCTGCAGCGGCCCCATCGGATGGTTGGCGCCGAGCTTCATGGCGGTGTCGATCGCGTCAACCGTGCCGACGCCCTCATAGAGCGTGTAGATCGCCTCGTTGATCATCGGCAGCAGGATGCGGTTGACGATGAAGGCGGGGAAATCCTCGGAGACGGTCACCGTCTTGTCGAGGTGCCTCACATAGGCCTTGGCGGCCTCGAAGGTCTGGTCCTCGGTGGCGATGCCGCGCACCAGCTCGACCAGCTTCATCACCGGAACCGGGTTCATGAAATGTATGCCGATGAAGCGCTCGGGCCGGTCGGTCTGCGCGGCCAGCCGGGTGATCGAGATCGACGAGGTGTTCGTCGCCAGGATCGCCTCGGGGTTGAGCTGCGGGCAGAGCTGGGCGTAGATCTTGCGCTTGACCGTCTCGTCCTCGGTGGCCGCCTCGATCACCAGATCGGCACCGGCCAGATCGGCCATCGCGGCGGCCGCCGAAATACGTCCCATCGCCTCGTTGCGGGCCTTCTCCTCGAGCTTGCCGGAGCCGACCTGGCGCGCCATGTTGCCGCTGATGGTGGCGATGCCCTTCTCGATGCGGTCGGGCGAAATATCGTAGATCAGCACCTTGTAGCCGGATAGCGCCGAGACATGGGCGATGCCGCCACCCATCTGCCCCGCGCCGACGATGCCGATCGTCTCGATCTTGCTCATAACAGCGATCCCGTCGAAAAAGGCCTTTGCGGCCTGCTTTTTGTGCGGTGCAAACTAAAAGGGCGGGGCGACTTCGTCTACCCCGCCCTTCACAATTTAATACGCTTCCGCAGAGACCGTCAAAGCGCCTTTTGCAGTTCCGGCAGGATGACGAAGAGATCGCCGACGAGGCCGTAGTCGGCGACCTGGAAGATCGGCGCCTCCTCGTCCTTGTTGATGGCGACGATGACCTTGGAATCCTTCATGCCGGCGAGGTGCTGGATGGCGCCGGAAATGCCGACGGCGATGTAGAGGTCGGGAGCGACCACCTTGCCGGTCTGGCCGACCTGCCAGTCATTCGGCGCGTAGCCGGCATCGACCGCCGCGCGGGAAGCGCCAACCGCGGCGCCGAGCTTGTCGGCAACCGGCAGGATGACCTCCTGGAACTTTTCCGAGGAACCAAGCGCGCGGCCGCCCGAGATGATGATCTTGGCCGAGGTCAGTTCCGGACGGTCGGTCTCGGAAAGCTTGTTCTCGACGAAGGAGGACAGGCCCGGATTGGCCGCAGCGCTGACCGTCTCGACCGAAGCCGAGCCGCCCTCGGGCGCCGCCTGGAAGGAGGCGGTGCGCACGGTGATGACCTTCTTGGCGTCGGTTGCCTGCACCGTCTGGATGGCGTTGCCGGCATAGATCGGACGCTTGAAGGTGTCGGACGAGACGACTTCTATGATCTCGGACACCTGCGCGACGTCGAGCAGGGCGGCGACGCGCGGCGCGACGTTCTTGCCCGCCGAGGTCGCCGGCGCGATGATCGTGTCATAGGAACCGGCGAGCGAAACCACGAGCGCGGCGAGCGGCTCGGCAAGGCGCTCGGACAGTTCGTCGGCCTCGGCGAGCAGCACCTTGCCGACGCCCTTGAGCGTGGCGGCGGCGTCGGCGGCAGCCTTGGCGCCCTTGCCGGCAACCAGCACATGCACGTCCGAACCGATCTGCAGCGCCGCCGACAGCGCCTTGGCGGTCTGGTCGGAAAGGCTGGCGTTGTCGTGTTCTGCGATTAGGAGAATAGCCATTGTCGTGTTCCTTTCCCGATCGCTTACAGCACGCCGGCTTCGTTCTTGAGCTTCTCGACCAGCTCGGCGACGCTCTTGACCTTGACGCCCGCCTTGCGGCCGCCGGGTTCCTCGGTCTTGATCACCTTGAGGCGCGGCTTGACGTCGGCGCCGTAATCGGCCGGGCTCTTCTCGTCGAGCGGCTTCTTCTTGGCCTTCATGATGTTGGGCAGCGAAGCATAGCGCGGCTGGTTGAGGCGAAGGTCGGCGGTGACGATCGCCGGCATCTTCAGCTCCACCGTCTGCAGGCCGCCATCGACCTCGCGCGTCACCTTGGCATGATCGCCGGCGAGCTCGACCTTGGAGGCGAAGGTGCCCTGAGCCCAGCCGAGCAACGCCGCCAGCATCTGGCCGGTCTGGTTGCTATCGTCGTCGATCGCCTGCTTGCCGAGGATGACGAGGCCGGGCTGCTCGGCGTCGACCACGCCCTTCAGCACCTTGGCGACGCCGAGCGGCTCGGTCTGCTCTTCGGTCTTGACCAGGATGGCGCGGTCGGCGCCCATGGCCAGCGCGGTGCGCAGCGTTTCCTGCGCCTGCTGCGGGCCGATCGAGACGACGATGATCTCTTCCGCCTTGCCGCCTTCCTTCAGCCGGATCGCTTCCTCGACCGCGATCTCGTCGAACGGGTTCATCGCCATCTTCACATTGGCAAGCTCGACCGCCGAACCGTCCGACTTCACCCGGACCTTCACGTTGGCATCCACAACCCGCTTCACGGGCACAAGGATCTTCATTTTCCTGTCACCTCTTTCAAGATTTTGGGCGCGCTATAGCAGCGCGCGCCGGGTCAGAGTTGTCGAAAGCCGACATTCCAGACGGAATTCTGGACTTCATCCGCCGTTGCGGTGGCGTTTCCGTAGTGGCGGGAATCGGGCGCGGCGA
>NZ_RZOS01000032.1:0-10172 GCF_004022605.1 Mesorhizobium sp. M4B.F.Ca.ET.089.01.1.1 | reverse complement strand
GCGGGCTGCGCCGGAGCTGACGGGCTGGCGGCTGGTTCGGCCGGGACGGGCGCCTGCTCGCCGTCTGGCGCAGGTTCGGGTTCCCCGTCCGCGCCGGCGAGCAGCGGCACGCCGCGGTTGCGCAGGACCAGCACCAGAACGGAGCCGGCGATGATGCCGCCGATGTGGCAGGCCCAGGAAACCTGGTCCTCGCCGCCGGCGGCGAACATGACGATCTGGAAGACGATCCACAGGATCAGCGGGATGAAGGCGGGGATGCGCAAGGGAATGCGGGCGAAGGCGAGCACCCAGACCTTCACCCTTGGGTAGAGGATCAGATAGGCGGCGACGACGCCGGCAATGGCGCCCGAGGCGCCGATCAGCGGCACCTGCGAATCCCAGGCCACCAACCCTTGGAAGAAGGCGCCGGCAATGGCGCAGGCGAGGTAGAAGATCAAATAGCGGATATGGCCGAGGGCGTCCTCGACATTGTCGCCGAACACCCACAGGAACAGCATGTTGCCGCCGAGGTGGAAGATGTCGGCGTGCAGGAAGGAATAGGTCAGGTAGCTCAGGCTCTCCGGGATGACGACGAATTCGGGCGAAAGCTCGACCCTGTCATGGACGACGGAGGGGATGAAACCGAGGCCGAGCACCGCGGCATTGGTGAAATCCTCGCCGCCGAGCGTGGTGGCGAAATAGACGAGCACGTTGGCGACGATCAGGCCGATCGTCACATATTGCAGGTGGATGTGACGCAGCCTGTTGGTGTCGTATAGCGGGATGAACATGAGACCCTGGCCCTTCCGCCTCCACGTGGAGTCAGCGGTTCTTGCCGGGAACCCATAACACGTCGGCCTTTCCATTGTCATTGACCGCACGGGCGGCGACGAACAGAAAGTCGGAGACGCGGTTGATGTACTTGATCGCCTCGCGGTTGACCGGCTCGCCGGGGTCCTGCGCCAGCGCCACCATGATCCGCTCGGCCCGCCGCGCCACCGTGCGGGCAAGGTGAAGTGCGGCCGCCGCCGGCGTGCCGCCGTTCAGCACGAAGGATTTGAGCGGCTGCAGCTCCTTGTTGAGGAGGTCGATGTCCTTCTCGACGCGATCGGTCTGCGAGGCGACGATACGCAACGGCTCATAGCCGAGCGGCTTGCCGTCATCCGGCACGGCAAGATCGGCGCCGAGATCGAAAAGGTCGTTCTGGATACGCGACAGCATGGCGTCGATCGAGGGATGGCCGTCAACGGTGTGGATGCGGGCCATGCCGATGCAGGCATTGGCCTCGTCGACCGTGCCGTAGGCGTCGATGCGCAGGTCCGATTTCAGCCGCCGCTCGCCGGTGCCGAGGCCGGTGGTGCCGTCATCGCCGGTGCGGGTGTAGATCTTGTTGAGCTTGACCAAGCGCTGCCCTCCCGAGAGCAATTCCAGGAAAAGTGCGTAGCGGTTTTCCGTCCGGAATTGCGTCAAAACAAATAGATAGAGCGGGTCGGCGATTCTATGAAAAGCTGAACCGCTCGATCGACCGATACCCTCACTTGCGGGTGAAATACACCGCCAGCATGATCAGCACCAAGGCGATGAACTGCAACAGCACGCGCGCCTGCATCAGCTTGTTCGAGGTCATGCTGGAGCCGCCGCGCAACATGTTGATCAGGCCGCGGATCAGCACGAACACCACGGCGAGCATGACGAGGACGGCGAGGATATTGAAGACGGTTGCCATAGTCTGTTTCCAATCAGTTCCGTTCAGGCGCGTTTGGCAAGCAGGCGGTAGAGCATCGACGCCGGCAATATGCGTTTGAGGACCACGCCGATCCTGGCCGGCACAGTTACCACATAGTGTGGGCGCGGGCGCCGCGACAGAAGCGCATGGCGCAAGGCGGTGTGAACCACTTCTGGCCCGGGTTTCAGCCGCGAGACGCTGCCGCCGGCCCTCAGCCTCGCCAGCTGCGCCTCATAGGCGGCGCGATGGACGGAGTGCTCGTGGTCGATGTTCTTCAGGAACCAGAACAGCCCGTTAGAGGCGATCTTCGACGTCACCGGACCCGGCTCGATCAGCGAGACATGGATGCCGCTGCCCTCAAGCTCCTGGTGTAGGCACAGCATCAGGCCCTCCAGCGCATGCTTTGAGGCCGAATAGGCGCCGCGAAAGCGGACCGGCGTCAGGCCGAGGATCGAAGAGCAATGGACGAGCCGGCCATGGCCCTGGCGGCGCATCACCGGCACGATGCGGCGGGTGAGGTCGTGCCAGCCGAAGAGATTGGCCTCGAACTGCTCCTTCAGCGCTGAAACCGGCAGGTCCTCGACGGCGCCCGGCTGCGCGTGGGCGCCGTTGTTGAACAACGCGTCTAGCCCTCCGCCGGTGCGCTCCAGCACCGAGGCGACCAGCGCCTCGATCGAGGCCGGCTCGCGATAGTCGAGATAGAAGGTCTCGATGCCGTCGGCCTCGAGCGCGGCGATGTCGGCCGGCTTGCGCGCCGTCGCGAACACCCGCCAGCCTTCCGCCTTCAGCGCCCGCGCGCAATGGGCGCCGATGCCGGAAGAGGCGCCGGTGACGATGATGGTGCGCGGCGCGTTCACGGCGTGGTTTGACCTAGGGTTGCCATTTGCCGCATTCACTTCCCATATTCGCGGCGTCGAGACAATCGAAGGGAACGCGGTACGTGTTGCGGAAGATCGTCGCCCTGCGCCGCGTGCTCTATGACGCGATCGGTCATTTCAACACCGATGACGGCTGGGCGATGGCCAGCCATCTGGCGATTACCTCGCTGATGGCGCTGTTTCCGTTCCTGATCTTCGCCACGACCCTGGCGAGCTTCCTCGGCGCGCAGGCCTTCGCCGACACCGCCGTGCACCTCGTCTTTGACACCTGGCCGGAGCAGATCGCCAAGCCGATCGCGCGCGAGGTGCTGAACGTGCTTACCGTGCGGCGCACCGACCTTTTGACCTACGGCGTGCTGCTTGCCGCCTATTTCGCCTCGAACGGCATCGAGGCGCTGCGCACCTCGCTCAACCGCGCCTATCGCGTGTCGGAAACGCGCGGCATCATCTATCGTCGCGTGCAGAGCATCATCTTCGTGCTGATCGCCACCGCCTGCTTCCTGGCGATCAGCGTGCTCCTGGTGTTCGCGCCGCTTTTGGCGCGGCTGGCCGAGGCCCATCTCGATTGGATCAGGCCCTATATGGGCACGATCACGCTATGGCGTTACGTCATCGCCTCGACGGTCATCGTCATCGGCCTGTTCTCGGTGCATTTTTGGCTGCCGGCGGGCAAGCGCCGCCTGCTTTCGATCGTGCCGGGCATCATCTTCACGCTCGCGGCATGGCTGATCGGCTCGACCATCTTCGCCACCTATCTCGACCATTTCTCGTCCTATGTGACGACCTATGCCGGCCTTGCCTCGATCATGATCGCGGTGGTCTTCCTCTACATCGTCTCGGCGATCTTCATCCTCGGCGGCGAACTCAATGCCGCGATCAGCCGCTATCTCGAGGCGCGCGCCCGCGTCAGTTGAGCCTGTTCCGGATCATGTCCTGGCCGCCGCGCGGTCGCCAGGCCGACGCCGAGCGTGGCGATCGCCATGCCGACGATCTGCAGCAGATTGAGATGCTCGCCGAACAGCGCCCAGGCGATGACCGCGGTGACCGCCGGGACCAGGTAGAACAGCGAGGCGACCTTCGACATCTCGCCGTCGCGGATCATCACCATCAACAGGAAGATGGCGCCGATCGAGAGCACCAGCACCAGCCAGGCCATGGCGAAGATCAGCTCGCCATTGAGGGTGACGATGCGCGTCTCGAAGGCGAGCGAGGCGAGCGCCATCAGCGCGGCGCCGCCGACATACTGCCACATCGTCGCCGTCACCAGGTCGCCGCCGGAGGCGAAGCGCTTCTGCCAGACGGTGCCGGCGCTCATGGCCAGCACCGAGATCAGTGAGGCGGTCAGCGTGGCGGCGGTGATGCCGCCGCCAACGGCTCCGAGCTTCGGCCACAGCACGATGACGACGCCGACGAGCCCGACGGCGAGGCCCGTCCAATGGCGCGGCAGGATCGCCTCGCCGAGGAACTTGCCGGCAAGCACCGCCGTAATCAGCGGCTGCAGGCCGACGATCAGCGCCGAAAAGCCGGCGGGCATGCCCCTGTGGATCGCCCAGAACACGGCGCCGAGATAGACGCCGTGCATCAGCACGCCGGCAAGCGCGGCATGGCAGGCCTCGGCTCGACTCGCCCTCCTCGAGCCGAGCACGATCGTCAGAATTGCGAGCAGGATGGCGGCCAGGATGAAGCGCGCGGCGAGGAAGGTGAAGGGCTCGGCCCAGGGCATGGCATAGCGCGCGCCGATGAAGCCGGTCGCCCAAAGGACGACGAAAGAGGCGGGTATGAACCGCTTGATGCTGTGCATGTTCGGGGAAGGGCCTGTTGCTTCGTGAAGAGGTGACTAGCGAGATTGCTCTAATGCCGTTCAATCCGGCAATCAAAACGAAACGATTGATCCATAAGCTCATCCGAATTCAACATAGGGCGCCACGGCAACCGACAAGTTGTCGATGGATCAAGGGGCATGGCGTTCAGCGCGCCATGGGCAGGCATGCTTTTGCATCTCGACACGAGCTGGCTGCTGATGACGGTTGCGACCGTCGCCGTCTTCGGCTTCTTCTTCGGCACCGCGCTTGACGCCATCATGCAGGACGACGGCTTCGGCTCGACCGGCAACACGCTGCTGTTCACGGCCGGCTTCTTCCTCGCGGTGATCGTCGCCAATGAACACGGCATCAGCCTCAGGGACCTCAAGATCGCGGTCGCCTGGGGCCTGGGCGGCGCCTTCACCTTCATCAGCAGCATGGCGCTGATAAAGGCCGGCCTGGCGCGTTGGTGATATTCAGGTGAGGCCGGCCTGCGAACGGCAGGCTCCTGTGCCTGTACGGCGCCGTGCGTCCTGTTGGACGCGCTAAGGACGCCGTACCACTTATGCCAGGCGGCCTGACCTGAATCTCAGCATACCCACCTCGAAGAATCCTAGAGACCGACCAGCCGCCGGACGTCGTCCGGCGACGCGCCGGCTTGCCTGAGCGCGGCGAGGCCGGTGTCGCCAAGGCTCTTCGACAGCTTGCGACCATCAGGGCCGAGGATCAGGCGGTGGTGGAAATAGGCCGGCTGATCGAGGCCGAGCAGGTCCTGCAGCAGGCGTTGAACGCTGGTCGCCAGGAACAGGTCCTGGCCACGCACGACTTGGCTGATGCCTTGCAGGGCATCGTCGACGACGACTGCGAGGTGGTAGCTGGTCGGGATGTCGCGCCGCGCCAGGATCACGTCGCCCCAGTCGCGCGGCCGCGCCTCGATGCGCCGCCTGGCCCCTAGCGTCGCATCGCTGAATTCGGTCCAGGACAGGTCGCTCGAGACACGCGCCATCGCCTTTTCGATATCCAGCCGCCAGGCGAAGGGGGCGTTCTCGGCGATCCGCCGCTTGCGTTCGCTGATCGGCAAGGCCTTGTCCATGGCGGGATAGAGCGGCACGCCATCGGGGTCGCGGGGCCAGTCGCGGCCACGCTTGTCGCTGTCGGCGATATAGGCCCTGATCTCGCCACGGCTCATGAAGGCAGGGTAGACGAGCTCCTCGCCGACCAGCCGGTCGAGCACCGCCTGGTATTCCGCAAAATGGTCCGACTGGCGGCGCACGGGCCGCTCCCACTCCAGCCCCAGCCATTCCAGATCGCGATAGATGCCGGCTTCGAATTCCGGCGTGCAGCGCGTCGTGTCGATGTCCTCGATGCGCAGCAGCAGACGCCCACCCGCCGTCTCCGCCAACCTCTGGTTGAGCAGCGCCGAATAGGCGTGGCCGAGATGCAGGTCGCCATTCGGGCTCGGCGCGAAGCGGAATGTCAGCAGCGTCATCTCTTTGGCGGCAATCGGGTTGTGCGGCGCTTTCGCCGGTTGCTACTTTGCACGGCCATCAATTGCCACTTCGTGCGCGTCCTGGAAACAAGCAAGCATGCAACGCATCGCCAGTCTCGACGATATCGCGCAAGGGCTGGACGCGCTCTGCCTGCTCGACCCGCGGCTGGAGAAGGTGCGCGGCATGGCGGGCGAGGTGCCGCTCAGGCTTTCCGAGCCTGGGTTCAGGAGCCTGGCCTCGATCATCGTCTCGCAGCAGGTGTCGCGCGCTAGCGCAGACGCGATCTTCGGCCGGCTGGTGCGGCTGCTCGATCCACTGACGCCGGAGGCGGTGCTTGCCGCCGGCGAGGACATCTTTCGCGAGGCCGGGCTGTCGCGGCCGAAGCAGCGCGGCCTGATCGCTGTCGCCAGCGCTGTCGCCGAAGGTCTCGACCTCCATCATCTTTGCCGGCTCGATGCCAATGAGGCGATCACGGCGATGACGGCGGTGCCCGGCATCGGTCCGTGGACGGCGGAATGCTACCTGCTGTTCGCCGCCGGCCATCCCGACGTCTTCCCGGCGCGGGACGTCGCGCTGCAGAGCGCGGTCGGCCACGCGCTGGGCATCGACCCGCGTCCGCCGGAGAAAACGCTTATCCGCCTCGCCGAATCATGGAGCCCGTGGCGAGGTGTCGCGTCGCGGCTTTTCTGGGCCTACTACCGTGAGACGCGGGGCAGGGACGCCGCGCCACCGGCGTAAATCCGTAAAAAAGCCCTAAAATCATGCGTTTTTGACATTTCGGGCGCGCGACAATCCGCTTCACATCCCTGTCATGTCGGGCTTACAGTATCCGCGCCGATCGGTTACGGCGCCGCGCATCCGGTTGGATGCGAAAAAGACGCCGTAAGACTTTTGAAGTTGCGCATGATCCTTTCCATTTTCGGGGTCATGCGCGGAGCCAAGGAGGTCAACGACGTGACGGTTGCCGTATCTCCGGATGGGCTTCCAGCACTGGTGCTGAACGCGGACTACCGTCCGCTCAGCTATTACCCGCTGTCGCTCTGGTCATGGCAGGATGCCATCAAGGCGGTGTTCCTCGACCGGGTGAACATCGTCGCCGAGTACGAGCATGCCGTCTCCTCTCCGACCTTCTCGATGAAGCTGCCCAGTGTCGTCAGCCTGAAGGCCTATGTGAAGCCGTCGAGGCATCCGGCCTTCACCCGCTTCAACGTCTTCCTGCGCGACCGTTTCCAGTGCCAGTATTGCGGCACGCCTGACGACCTGACCTTCGATCATGTCATCCCGCGCCATCGCGGCGGCGCCACGACCTGGGAGAATGTCGTTGCCGCCTGCTCGCCCTGCAACCTCAGGAAGGGCGGCATGATGCCGGCGCATGCCAAGATGTGGCCGCTGCAAAAGCCCTATCAGCCGACGGTGCACGACCTGCACAACAACGGCCGCCTGTTCCCACCCAACCATCTGCATGAAAGCTGGATGGATTATCTCTACTGGGATGTCGAACTGGAGCCTTAGAGTTCGGCACAAATCCGCGAGCCCGGCCGTCTGCCGCAGCTTTCTGCGCTTCCGGTGCTCACGTACTTAAGTACGCTCCGCTCCGGTTCTCGAAAGCCGCACCAGCCAATCCGGGCTGGCGAATTTCTGGACGAACTCCGTGTTGCGCTCTTCAATTCAATCCCGCGCGAACGCGCTGCGAAAGGCGACAGCGGCGAGGATGAAGCTGGCGATGGCGTTCCAGCCGGCCAGCGACAGGCCGAGGATGCGCAGCGCCGCCTTGTCGCAGGAGGGCGGTACGAACTTGTCGAGCGCGTCGAGCACGCCCTTGCCGCCGGTGTCGACCGGGCCGGCGCCGGCGGTGCAGTCTGCCGGGCCCTGCCACCAGGCCCATTCGACGCCGGAGTGATAGACGCCGAGATAGAGGCCGTAGAGCATCAGCAGGCCGCCGAGGCCAAGCAGGCCGCGCGTCAGCCACGCCGGCGCCTTGAGCAGCGAGGCGATCACCGCCAGCAGCATCAACGGCGCGCCGATGTAGTAGGGGGTGCGCTGCTCCAGGCAGAGATGGCAAGGGATGTAGCCGCCAATGTACTGGAAGGCGAGCGCCGAGCCGACGGTGGCGGCCATGGCGACGGCGAGAAACAGCGCCGCGCGCGTCCGCTGGCGTCCGGTGTCGGCATTCATGATCGCTGTCATCGAAGGTGGTCCGTTGGCTTGGTCGCTAGAGCATGATGCCGAAAAGTGTGAAGCGCTTTTCGGGCGACATCATGCTCTATCTCTTTGCTTAGGGCCGGATTCAGATTTCAGGTCGATTCGACCTGAAATCATCCGGCTCCAGATTGTTTTGACGCAATTCCGGACGAAAAGCCGCTACGCACTTTTCCTGGAATTGCGCTAGGCGTGGGCGTATCTGACGAGGATATAGAGCAAAATAAGGGCAGCGGCGCCGGCGCCGACGATCATGCCGAGGCGCTTCTCGATGAACTCCTTGATCGGTTCGCCATAGCGGCGCAGCAGCCAGGCCAAGAGCAGGAAGCGGGCGCCGCGCGCGACGATGGCAAGGCCGATGAAAAGCAGCAGATTGACGCCGATGACGCCGGACAGGATCGTCACCACCTTGATCGGCGGCAAATGCGCGGCGCCCGAGGTGATCAGCATCAGGATGATGAAGCCGATGCCGGAAGAAGTCCGCAATGCCTCGAACTCGTCGTACTTGCCGTAGAATTCGAGGATCGGCTTGGCCACCGCCTCGTAGGCGTAGTGGCCGATGAACCAGCCGAAAATGCCGCCCAGCACCGAGGCGACGGTGGCGATCAAGGCATAGCGGTAGGCGCGCTCCGGCTTCGACAGCGCCATCGGCAGATAGAGCACGTCGGCCGGCACCAGGAAGACGGAACTCTCGACGAAGGCGATGAAGGCCAGCCACCATTCGGCCGATTTGCGCGCCGCCAGCGAGAGCGTCCAGTCGTAAAGTCCGCGAAGCATCGGCTCTCCTGTGATTTCGCCGCCCTTCAGGCTCTGCGCCCAGCATGTCGGGCGACATGCATCGGCGCGCCGCTTGTCTAGAAAGATTTTCCGCGCCGCACAATGGCAGCACCTTCACGAAACCGAAAGGTGAAGTTTGGTCGCGGGCAAGATGCGGATCGGGAAACTCGCCAGTTGACGAACAGGCCCGCAACCGTATAGTCCGCGCCCATCCAGGCCGCCCGGCCTGAGCCCCTATGGCGGAATTGGTAGACGCGCTCGACTCAAAATCGAGTTCCGCAAGGAGTGCTGGTTCGATCCCGGCTAGGGGCACCATTGACCGCCAGTCGTTGCAAGACCTTCAAGGACCTGGACTCCCGAGAGGTGCATAGCGAGGTCGAGCAGACCCCGCGGGAGATGTTCCAAGAACCGCACCTGAACGCCCGAGCTTGATCATAGTTGACCGGCTCCGGCGAGGACGGCTTTGTTCCGCTGCAGCAGGCGCGGTTTGCTGGTGGGGTTCTTGTTGTGATGGTATTCTGGTCCTCAAGGGATAGGCCCGGTCGACCGCGATTGTGGTCAACTCGGGCACCACGCTTGGGAGGAACCTCGCGATGGCGCGTTTTGCCCACCTTGCCCTCGTCTTCGCCTTGGGATTGTCGCCTGGAATTGCACTGGCTGGGGAGCCTTTCGTCCCAAGCTGGATCAAAAACGATCCCGCGGCCAAGAAGGTGGCCATCGAGATCGTAGCCGACTGGAACCAGATCGAGCGGTACCGCAGGGACAACATCCGGACCGACATCATCGACTTCAACGGCTACTGGGGCGGCAATCTCACGATCATCGTGCCGGAAGACTGGTCGGTGCAGATCGATTTCATCAATGGCTCCTCGAATTTCTGGCACGGCCTGATGGTGACCAGGGTCTATGCCCAGTCGGAGATGCCAGTGAAGTTGAAGGCCGAGGATGCGATCTGGGGAGCGTACACCACCCCGCTGGAGGGGATCAAAGTCAATGAGAAGCGACAGCTCAACTTTGTTGCGCAGCAGACAGGCAGCTATTTCCTCGCCTGTCCGAGACAGACACACCTGATGGACGGACACTGGATCGGTTTCGAGGTGAGAAGCGAACTCGAGCGGGCCGCGGCAATCGTTCATGAAGACCAATTTCCGCAGGAGCAGCCCCCGGGACGTCCATAGATCCGCGCGAGCAGGCCTGAGCCATGACGCCGTCATGGATTCGCCGCAGCCTGACCGGGCACCGTTGACGGCGGTTTGAGCAGCGGGGACCGGGTGGGGGGCTTGGGGGTGGTCCCCGCTGCCTTGAGCTGCCTTCGCGGGTG
>NZ_RZOS01000329.1:0-6615 GCF_004022605.1 Mesorhizobium sp. M4B.F.Ca.ET.089.01.1.1 | reverse complement strand
CGCATCTTCATGCCGCCGGAGAGCTCGCGCGGCACGGCATTTTCGAAGCCGTTGAGATGCACGCGCGCCAGCATGGCCATCACCGCGGGCTCGGCTTTTGCGCGCGACACGCCCTTCAGCCTGAGCGGCAGCCAGACATTGTCGAAGACATTCGCCCAGGGCAGCAGCGTCGGCTCCTGGAAGACGAAGCCGATGTTCGAGCGATCGATGCCGCCGCGCCAGTCGAGCAGCCCGGAGGTCGGCGTCGACAGGCCGGCGATCAGCCTGAGCGCCGTCGACTTGCCGCAGCCCGACGGTCCGAGAAGGCTGAGGAAATCGCCTTCGCGGATTGTCAGGTCGACGTCGCTCAGCGCCGTCACGCCGTTGGAAAAGACCTTGCCGACATTGCGGAGCGCCAACAGCATCGGGCCTTCACCCGATGCCGTTGCCGGCGCCTGCGCCACTTTCTCCAGCTTCACGGTTACTTCTTCAGGTCCAGCCCGACGCCCTTGTTGATGAAGGCCAGCGTATAGGCCTTCTTGATGTCGATGCCCGGCTGCGCCACCTTGGCCTTGACCATCTTGTCGTAGAAGCTCTGGATACGCGCTTCCGTCATGCCGCCGATGCCGAGCTTTTCGGTATCGCCGGAATCGACCACGCCGAACTTCTTCAGCTGCTCGATCGAGAAGGCGATCTGCTCGTCCGTCATATCCGGATTGTCCTTCTTGATCAGATCGTTGGCGGCCTTGTTGTCGCCGTACAGGTAGTTGTACCAGCCCTTGGCCGAGCCATCGACGAAGCACTGCACCACCTCCGGCCGCTTGTCGATCGTGTCCTGCATGACCTCGACGGTGGTCGCGTAGGTATCCCAGCCATAGTCGGCGAGCAGGAACTGGTTCGGAACGAAGCCGCCCGCCTTCTGCACCGCGAACGGTTCCGACGTGACGTAGCCCTGCTGGATCGACTTTTTGTTGGCGATGAATGGCGCCGGGTTGAACGTGTAGGGCACGCGCTTGGCGGCATCGAAGCCGAGCTCGGTCACCATCCACTGGAAGAAGGTCTGCGCACCCTCGTCGCCGAGGATGTACTGGTCGGCGTTCTTCAGGTCTTCCCACTTGTCCAGCCCCTGCCCGGGCTGGGACATGATGACCTGCGGGTCCTTCTGGAAGTCGGCCGCGACAACGCGCATCGGAATGCCCTGCTGCACGGCGTCGAAGGCCGACAGAAGGTTGCCGCCCATATAGAAATCGATCTTGCCGGCCAGCAGCATCGGCCGGCCGCTGACCTGCGGGCCGCCCTGCATGATGGTGACGTCGAGGCCGCACGCGGCATAGGTGCCGTCGGCGACCGCCTGGTAGTAGCCGCCATGCTCCGGCTCGGCCAGCCAGTTGGTGCCGAAGGTGACTTTCTCGTTGGCGGCCGCGCCCAGCGTGCCCGCCGCAAGCAGGACGACAGCGCCCGCCAGGATCTTCCGTTTTCCGACCATGAACATCACCCTCAATTTGCTCCGACGCGCTGCGCGCCGGGCTCGACACCATTGGTTCAAGAAGCAAGACACATGCCACCGCCTGGGCCGCCTGCTCGCGCGACAGTCGCTGCTAGCAGCGGACGGGTCATGCTGTACGAGAGGCATCGTGCCTATTTTTTGGACGCCTGTCCATAATCGCAAGGACGATGGGCACAGCCATCTTGAAGGCGTCTTTGATCGTGCCTTACCTAAAGCCCGTCGCGCCTGAACGGCACTTATGCGACGCGCCTTAGGTTGTTGTTTCATGCATGTCGTTATCCCAAAACCGCTGCACACTTTTGGGCGACATGCATTAGGCTGAGACAGGAGATTGCCATGTTCCGATTCCTCACGCCGAAGTCGATCAAGCCGCCCTTTGCCCGCTACAGCCACGGCGTCGAAGTGCCTCCCGGCAAGCGCCTGGTGCTGTGTTCAGGCCAGGTCGCCATGACCGCGGACGACCAGATTCCGGATGACGCCGGGGCGCAGGCCGAACTCTGCTTCGACAACGTAGCGGCGATTCTCGGCGAGGCCGGACTTGGCCTTGCCGACATTGTGCGCATCAACACCTATGTCACCGACCGCGCCTTCCTCAGGCCCTATATGGAGGTGCGCGACCGGCTGTTCGCCAGCCCGGCGCCGGCCTCGACATTGATGATCGTCTCCGGTTTCGCCCGGCCGGAATTCAAGGTCGAGGTCGAGGTGATCGCCGCCGGATGATCGACAGGCGATGCCAGCCGCGCTAGGTCTGGCGCGATGATTTGAAGAGGCACGACATGACCGTTGCGAACAGACGCGTGTGGTGGGGCGACTACCGGACCACCGAATACGCCTCGATCGACCCGGAAGCGACGATCGCCGTGCTGCCGGTGGCGGCGATCGAGCAGCACGGACCGCATCTGCCGGTGTCGACCGACACCTCGATCATGAACGGCATGCTGGACACCGTCATCGCCCGCCTGCCCGCCGATCTCGACATCCGTATCCTGCCCGTCCAGGCGGTGGGCAAATCCAACGAACATCTGCACGCGCCGGGCACCCTCACCCTGCCGGCAACGACCCTGGTCGATGCCTGGACCGAACTCGGCCTGTCCATCGCCAGGGCCGGGGTGAGAAAGCTGATCGTCGTCAACTCGCATGGCGGCAATGAGGAGATCATGGGCATCATCACGCGCGAGCTGCGCGTGCGTGTCAAAATGCTGGCGGTGAAGACGAGCTGGCAGCGTTTCGGCCGGCCAGCCGGCATGTACACCGAGCTGGAGGACCGCCACGGCATCCATGGCGGCGACGTCGAGACCTCGCTGATGCTGCATTTCCGGCCCGACCTCGTCGACATGGGCAAGGCCGACAATTTCGTTTCCAATGTCGGCCGCGCCGAAAAGGAATTCGCCCTGCTGCGCCACACCGGCACGCACGCCTTCGCCTGGATCGCCAGCGACCTCAACCCGAACGGCGTGGTCGGCGACGCCTCGATCGCCACGGCCGAGAAGGGCCGCCTGACCGCCGAGCATCAGGCCGACGGCTTCATCAGCCTGGTGAAGGATGTCCGCAAGGCAAAGCTCGCCGACTGGCTGCCGTAACCCGAAGGGGTTCAGGCTTCGATCTTCAACTCGAAAGGTATGCCCTCGAAAGCGTCGGCGCCGCGCCCGATCGCTTCGATCGCGGCGATCATGCGGCCATCGCGGCCAAGCAAGGCATCGGCAACGGCGATCAGCCGCGGATTGGGGGTCGCCGAGGGCGAGAGCGCGCGCAGCGTCTGCGCCAGCTCGACCTCGTCGCGCTTCGGCGCCAGCGCCGCGGCAATGATATAGGCCGAGGCGGTCGAGCGGCTGATGCCGGCATAGCAATGCACGACCAGCGGCTTTGCCCGATCCCAGCGATAACCGAAATCGAGCAGCGCGCGGACATGCTCCTCGCCCGGCATGGTCATGCCTTCCTGCGCCACGGCGATATCGTGCATGACCAGATGCAAGTGGTTTTCCGCCACGATCGAGGCCGGGCGCATCACTTCGGTGCCGGCGGCAAGCAGCGACAGCAGGCGCTGCGCGCCGGTTCTCGCCACCGTCTCCTCGACCTTCGACAGCGAACAGACATGGATCATGGGTTGGTTTCCTTCGTCCGATCCTCGCGCAATGAGGCCCAGTCGGCAAGCGCCGCTTCGAGCCGCTGCCATTCGGCCTCATCCCCCGGCAGTCCGGCGCGCAGGACCTGTGGCCGCTGGGCGAAATGCCGGAGCAGGATGCCGCGCTCACCCAGCGCCGAAAACAGGCCGGCGGCTTCGGGCAGGCGCAGATAGCGGAACAACGTGGTGCCGCCGGCCACGGTAGCGCCGAACCGGGCGAACAGCTTGTCGAGCCGCGCCGCGTCCTGCGCCAGCCGCCCACGCATGGCGGCCTGCCAATCGAGGTCGCCAAGCGCGCGGATGCCGTATTCAAGCGCCGGGCCTGCCACCGCCCAGGGTCCCAGTTGCGTCTCCAGCCGCTCGACCGTCAGCGTGTCGGCCAGCGCGAAGCCGAGCCTGACACCGGCAAGGCCGAAGAACTTGCCGAAGGAACGCAGCACGACGATGCCGCCCTGCCCGACATCGCCGGCCAGGCTTTCCGCTCCCGGCCCGACATCCATGAACGCCTCGTCGACGACCAGTAGGCCGCCCTTGGTGCGAAGGTGGGCGGCAAGCTGAAGCAGTCTTTCGCGCTCGACGACGCGACCGTCCGGATTGTTGGGGTTGACGACAACGGCGAGGTCGGCCTCGGCAAGCGCTTCGACATCATCGACGTCGGCCGCCGCATGGCCGGCGATGGCGGCGGCTCCGCTGTGCTCGGCATAGGTCGGCCCGAGCACCAGCGCCTTGCCGGGCTTCACCAGCGAGGCAACGCGCGGCAGAAGGATCTGCGTGCCGGGCGCGGCCGCCACATGCGCCGCCGACGGCGCGCCATAGGCGCCGGCCGCGACCGCTCGAAGTTCGCCGAGCCGCGCCGCTTCCGGCAATCGCAACAGGGTGGTGGCGGGCAATTCGAAAATTGGATAGGAGTGCGGATTGATACCCGTCGAGAGATCGACGAAAGGCCGTGGCGCGTGAGGGAAGAGCGCGCTCGCCCGGCCAAGGGATCCGCCGTGATCCACTGCCGCAATCGCTCCATCAAGAAGCTTCATGTCGATACTGATTGCCTTCCTGTCATTGGTCATTGAGCGGGCACTCGGCTACCCGGACTGGCTGTTCGGGGCCATCGGCCATCCCGTCACCTGGTTCGGCAGGCTGATATCCTTTCTCGATCGCGCGCTCAACCGCGCCACTGATTCCGACGCTCAGCGTCGCCGCCGGGGCGTCATGGCTCTGCTGGTCATTGTTCTGGTGCCGGCGGTCATCGCTTTTGCCGTGCAGCTCCTGCTCTGGCAGATGTTTCCGGTCGGCCTCATCATCACCGCGATCCTGGCGTCGACGCTCATGTCGCAGAAGAGCCTGGCCGATCATGTCGAGGCGGTGGCCGACGCGCTCGACACCGGCGGCCTTACGCTCGGCCGCATCGCCGTCTCGCGCATCGTCGGCCGCGATCCCGAAAAGCTCGACAAGGCAGGCGTTTCCCGCGCGGCGATCGAAAGCCTGGCCGAGAATTTCTCCGACGGCATCGTCGCTCCGGCCTTCTGGACCGGGGTCTGCGGCCTGGCCGGCGGCGTCGCCTACAAGGCCGCCAACACCGCCGATTCGATGATCGGCCACCGCACGCCGCGCCATGAGGCCTTCGGCTGGGCGGCGGCGCGCTTCGACGACTGGATCAACCTGCCGGCATCACGGTTGACGGGGCTGCTGATCGTGCTGGCTGCCTTCTTCGTCAAAGGCGCGGACCCCCGCAACGCCTGGCAGGCCATGCGGCGCGACGCGAAAAAGCACCGTTCGCCCAATGCCGGCTGGCCGGAGGCCGCGATGGCCGGCGCGCTGGGTCTCGCCCTGGCCGGCCCGCGCAGCTATAGCGGCGTGGTCGTCGAGGATGCCTACATGGGCGAAGGCGGCCGGCGCGAGGCGGAAAGCCTCGACATCAGGCAGGCGCTGAAGCTCTACCAGGTGGCCGACTGGCTGCTGATCGCGCTGTTCGGCATCCTGTCGGCGCTGTTGATCTATCTGACGATGTGATCAGAACTCGATGCCTTGCTGGGCTTTCACGCCCGCCGAGAAATGGTGCTTGGTGAGGCCCATTTCGGTGACGAGATCGGCCGCCTCGACGAGCAGCGGCTTGGCGTTGCGTCCCGTGACCACGACATGCAGGTCCGCGCGGCGCGCCTTCAGCGCGGCAACGACCTTTTCCAGATCGAGATAGTCGTAGCGCAGCGCGATGTTGAGTTCGTCGAGCACGACGAGGCTGATCGTCGGGTCGGCCATCAGTTCGAGCGCCTTGGCCCAGGCGGCCTCGGCTGCGGCGATGTCGCGCTTCAGATCCTGCGTCTCCCAGGTGAACCCTTCGCCCATCGCGTGCCAGACGACGCGGTCGCCGAAGGCGGCGAAGGCGTCCTTCTCGCCGGTATGCCATTTGCCCTTGATGAACTGCACGACGCCGACGCGCTTGCCGTAACCGAGCATCCTGAGCGCCAGCCCGAAGGCGGCCGTGGTCTTGCCCTTGCCCGGGCCGGTGTTGACGATCAGCAGCCCCTTCTCGATCGTCTTTGCCGCCACCTCGGCATCCTGCACAGCCTTGCGCTTGGCCATCTTGGCGCGGTGGCGCTCGGCATCCTTGTCATCGGTCTCGGTCATCTCACTTCACCTTCAGCGGCAGACCGGCCACCATCAGCAGCACCGTATTGGCGACGGCGGCGACCTGCTGGTTGAGTCGGCCGGCCGCATCGCGAAACCGCCTCGCCAGCGCATTGTTGGGCACGATGCCCAGGCCAACCTCGTTGGACACCACGAACCACGGCCCGCGCGGCCGCGATAGAACATCCACAAGCCGCCGGCATTCCGCATCGAGGTCGCGTTCGGCCAGCATATGATTGGTCAGCCACAGAGTCAGGCAGTCGATCAAGACGGGCTGATGATCGGGCAAAGCCTCGATCGCGGCGGCAACATCGAGCGGCGCGTCGACCGTCGCCCAGCCCTCGCCGCGACGCGCCAGATGCAGCGCGATGCGCTCGCGCATCTC
>NZ_RZOS01000328.1:0-6622 GCF_004022605.1 Mesorhizobium sp. M4B.F.Ca.ET.089.01.1.1 | reverse complement strand
CTACCGGAATGCGCCGCCAGAGCGTGCGTTCTTCTTCGGTCATGGCCCGCGAAGCCTTCGCGCGGACTGCAGCTTGAACCGATCAAGTTTTGGCATAGGGAATCGCGCAGCACCCCCACCCGCCGCTTCGCGGCGACCTCCCCCATCAAGGGGGAGGTAGGAGCGGCATAGCAACTCGGCTCGCCGCTGTCACCCCTGCCCGCCGACCGCCAGGGCGGCCGATTTCAGGAAATTATCAGGTCTTTGTCGGGACCAGGCGGGCGCGCCCGTCCTAAGAACAGAAATCCAATGAACCGAACGCGGCGCTGAAGCGACCAACGCTCAGGCAGAGACCTATTGGCTGAACGACCATGAAAACGGTATCGAGAACCCTGCAGATCCTGGCACTGAGCGCCTGCTTCGCCGCCCAGATGCATGGCACGTTCACGATGCCGGGCGTGCGGCAGGCGCTGCGGACGATCGATGGCGCAAGCAGCCAGAGTTCGTTGCCGATCGCTTCGCTCACAATCGGTGAAAGCACCTTGAACTAAGGTGTCTTGAGATTCAGGTCAGGCCGGCATCACCTGAATATCAACACACCTTAGGCCGCCAGCCCGCCCGCCTCGGTCTGCAGGAAGGCCTCGCCGCAGGCCTTGGCAAGGTTGCGCACCTTGAGGATGTAGCTCTGCCGCTCGGTGACCGAGATCACGCCGCGCGCGTCGAGCAGGTTGAAGACGTGACTGGCCTTGATGCACTGGTCATAGGCCGGCAGGACCATGCGGTGCCGCGCCGGCGCGTCATTCGATCCGGGCGCGCCGGCCGCGAGCAGCGCCTTGCATTCGGCCTCGGCGTCCTCGAAATGCTTCAGAAGCATCGAGGTGTTGGCGAATTCGAAATTATGGCGCGAATATTCCTGCTCGGCCTGCAGGAAGACGTCGCCATAGGTGACCTTGTCGGCGCCATCGCGGCCGTTGAAGTTCAAGTCGTAGACATTGTCGACGCCCTGCACATACATGGCGAGCCGTTCCAGTCCGTAGGTGAGCTCGCCCGCCACCGGCGCGCATTCGATGCCGCAGACCTGCTGGAAATAGGTGAACTGCGACACTTCCATTCCATCGCACCAGCACTCCCAGCCGAGCCCCCAGGCGCCCAGCGTCGGGCTCTCCCAGTCGTCCTCGACGAAGCGGATGTCGTGCAGCAGCGGATCGACGCCGATGGCTTCCAGCGAGCCGAGATAGAGCTCCTGCAGGTTGGGCGGGTTCGGCTTCAGGATCACCTGGTACTGGTAATAGTGCTGCAGCCGGTTGGGGTTCTCGCCATAGCGCCCGTCCTTCGGCCGGCGCGACGGCTGCACATAGGCGGCGTTCCAGCGCTTCGGACCCAGCGCGCGCAAGGTGGTCGCCGGATGGAAGGTGCCGGCGCCGACCTCCATGTCGTAGGGCTGCAGGATGACGCAGCCATAGTTCGCCCAGTAATTGTGCAAGGTCAGGATCAGCCCCTGGAAGGAGCGGCTGGGATGCATGTGGGCGGGAATGTCGACGGTCACGGCGGCCTCGATGGAGCGGCTGGATGGGGACCACGCTCTAGAGGCACGGCCGGCAAGCGTCAAGGCAAGCGAACTTTGGGTGGTTCGTCTATCGCAGGCTGTTCCCCCGCGCCTCATGCGAGACGCTTTGATCATATCTCGTCCGTCCGCGCCGCCCCTCATTGCCCTCCCGGGCATTTCTCCCCGTATAGTGACGGGGAGAAAGACGCCACCGCGGCGGGTTTCGCCAACCGCCAACGTTGCAGAATGAGTGCCGACGTCGCGGCCACCCCCTTCTCCCCGTCACTATACGGGGAGAAGGCGCCGGCAGGCGGATGAGGGGCGGCGCCGACGTTTCCAATGTCGCCCAAGCGCCCGGCGATTGGGATAGCTTGCGTGAGACGAGAAGCTAAGCTCAAAAGAAGCGGGGCTCCGAAGAGCCCCGCTCAAAGCATGCTTCGGTGCCGCTCAGCCCTTCGGCGCGGGCGTAGTGGGCTTGACCGTCGGGGTTTCCTGCGCCGTGTTGGATTCGATCGGCGGAAGACCCTTGATCAGCTTCTGCTGCAAGGTCGCAAGCACGTCGGGATCCGGCTTCAGGTCGCGGGCCTGGTTCCACTGATAGGTTGCTTCCAGCTTGCGGCCGACGCGCCAGTAGGCATCGCCGAGGTGGTCGTTCAGCACCGGGTCTTCCGGCTTCAGCGACACCGCGCGCTCCATTTCGCGGACCGCATCCTCGAAACGGCCCATGCGGAAATAGGCCCAGCCCAGCGAATCGACGATGTAGCCGTCGCTTGGCCTGAGGTCGACGGCCTTCTGGATCATCGCCAGGCCTTCCTTGAGGTTCAAGTTCATATCGACCCAGGAATAGCCGAGATAGTTCAGAACCTGCGGCTGGTCGGGGAACAGCTCCAGCGCCTTGCGGAAGTTCGGTTCGGCCTTCGGCCATTCCTTCAGCCGCTCATAGGCGATGCCGCGCTGGTAGAAGATGTTCCAGTTGGCATTGGTCGGCGTCTTCAGCACCTCGACGGCCTTGTCGTAGAGATTGGCGGCCGAGCGGAAGTCCTCCTTGGAGGAGTAGACGCCACCAAGCGCCAGATAGGCGCGCATATCGTCCGGATGCTTGTCGACGAACGCCTTCAGATGCGCGATCGCCTCGTCATGGCGGTCGAGATCGGCGAGGTTGAGGCCGAGCTGCAGGTCGGAAAGCTCCTTCAGCGGCGAGGAGTCGGGAATGCGCCGGTAGAGCGCAATCGCCCCTTCGCCGTCCTTCAGCTGCTCGGCGACTGCGGCGAGTTGCACCAGGGCGGCATCGCTGTCGGGCTTCAGCGCCAGCGCATATTGCAGATAGAGGCGCACGAACGGCTCGCCGCCGCCGCGATTGAGCGCGGTGGCGAGATCGAGCAGGATCTCGGAGGCGCCGTCGGACGGGCCGGTGATGAAGGGCTCGATCTTGTCGCCCTTGTTGATCTTGTCGCGCAGTGTGGTGATTTCCAGCTTGCCGGGCGCGAACGCCTCGGCCTGGTCGAGCACCGAAAGCGCCTTGGCCTTGTCGCCCTTGCGGGCGAGGAAGGAGGCGTAGGCCTGCGCATTGCGCATCCATGTCTCCGGCGCGGCACCGCCGGCGGCGGTGTCCTGCAGCGTCGCCGCGTAGAGCTGATCGGCCTTTTCGGACATGCCGGCGGCATCGGCGATCAGCGCGCGGTGGAAGGACTTGAACAGGCCGAACCAGTCGGGGCCCTGCAATTTGTCGATGGCGGCCATGGCATCGGCGGGCTCGCCGGCGCCTTCCTTGGCCCAGCCGCTCATGACGCCGGACAGCAGCCGGTCGAGATCGGATTCGAGCGACAGTTTCAGCCAGTACTCGGCCTTGGAGAAATCCTTCTTGTGGAAGGAATCGACGGCCAGCGCCAGGCGCGAGAAACGCTCGACATCGGGCACTTCCCTGAGCTTGTCGGCATAGACGAGCGATTCCTCGAAGCGACCCTGCGCGATCAGCGACAGCATCAGGCTCTGCTGCAGCGCCGTGTCGCCGGGCGCAAAGGCGAGCGCCTGCTTGTAATAGGCGATGGCGCTGTCGAGATCGTTGTCGCCTTCGGCAATGCGCGCGGCAAGATAGGCGCCGGAGAAGGAGGTGATCTTGACCGGCTCGGTGGTCTGCTTGGCGTAGGCCGGCAGAGCCGAGATCGCCATGCCCGTCACAATTGCCAGCCCCGCGAGCCAGCGCGCACGTCCTTGCCGCATCGTATCCCTTTCAGCCAGACGCAATCCCCAAGTCGATGGGACCGCCACAGACTCGGTCTTTTCCCGACAAAGCATGGCCTTTTTGGGGTCAGGCTTCAATCCGGGCCGAATTCACAATCGGGTCACCCGATTAACGAACAATGGCCGCAGACGATAATAGCAGATCGTGCGGCCAACTACACCCTGACATCATGATCTATGCCCTGACGCCACGATACTCGCGGCGACCTCGCTGCACAGCCCGGCCCATTCGCGGGTTCTGGCAGCTTCTCGGGGATGCCCGAGGGCTCCGGCGCCCTGCGGCCGGCAGCTTGTCAGTTCACCCTGGCAATGCAGAAATCGATGACGTCGATCAGCGCCGATTTCTGCGGCGTCGCCTCCAGCGGCGCCAGCGCATCCCTGGCGATCTCGCCGAAATGACGGGCGCGGCCGATAGTGTCTGCAATCGCCCCGTGGCGGGTCATCAGGCCGATCGCCTTTTCGAGCCCGGCGTCGTCGGTGACGTTGTCCTCGATGGCGCGCTTCCAGAAGGTGCGCTCGGCCTTGGTGCCGCGCCTGTAGGCGAGGATCACCGGCAGCGTCACCTTGCCCTCGCGGAAATCGTCGCCGACATTCTTGCCGAGGTCCTTGCTGGAGCCGCCATAGTCGAGCGCGTCGTCGATGAGCTGGAAGGCAAGGCCGAGATTCATGCCGTAGGAGCGCAGTGCGGCGCGGTCGTTGCGGGTTGCCTGGGCGATCACCGGGCCGACCTCGGCGGCGGCCGAGAACAGCGCGGCGGTCTTGGCCTTGATGACGGCGAAATGCTCGTCCTCGGTGGTCTCCAGGTTCTTGGCGGCGGCGAGTTGCATCACCTCGCCCTCGGCGATGATGGAAGCGGCGCTGGACAGGATGTCGAGGGCTTCCAGCGAGCCGACATCGACCATCATGCGGAAGGCCTGGCCGAGCAGGAAGTCGCCGACCAGCACGCTGGCCTGGTTGCCCCAGATCATGCGCGCCGTCTTCTTGCCGCGGCGCATGCCGCTCTCGTCGACGACATCGTCGTGCAGCAGTGTTGCCGTGTGCATGAACTCGACCGAGGTGGCGAGCTTGACATGACCGTCGCCGGAATAGCCGAACATCTGGGCGGCGGCGAGCGTCAGCATCGGCCGCAATCGCTTGCCGCCGGACGAGATCAGATGGTTGGCGACCTCGGGGATCATCTCGACGTCTGAGCCGGCCTTGGACAGGATCAGCTTGTTGACGCGGCCCATGTCGGCGGCCGTCAGATCGATCAGATCCTTGATGGAGGCGGGTTCCCGCTTCCCGTTTTCGATGTTGAGAACGACACCCACCACAGACACTCCCGTCTATTCCAAGCGCACGACGGCACCTAGTCCCGAAGCAGACTCTAGGGCGGCATCCACCGGCACGGCAAGAGGCGAATTGGCGCGGTTGCGGCCGGCGGCGTGAACGCCCACGTTTACAGGAACGGCGCAACCTGCGATTTTCATTCCATGATAGAGCTCATCCGTACCAACGATGCCGTGATCATCTCCTTCGTCGAATCGCTGATGCGCGACGCCGGCATCGCCTGTTTCGTCGCCGATGAGAACATGAGCGTGCTCGACGGCTCGATCGGCATCCTGCCGCGGCGCGTCATGGTCGACGCCGACAAGGCGGACGCGGCGCGGCGCATATTGACCGATGCCGGCATCGCCAACGAGATCCGCCGGAAATGACGTCCGCGTCGCCCGCAGCCCTTGTCCCGGACACACCGGCCCATACGGTCGATGCCTTCCATCGCGGGCGTTTCTGGTTGGTGCAGCCTCGGGCCGCCGGCCACCGCGCCGGCATGGACGCCATGATGCTGGCCGCCGCCGTGCCCTCTCCCTTTGGCGGACGGCTGGCCGATTTCGGCGCCGGCGCGGGCGCCGCGGGGCTTGCGGTGCTGTCGCGCTGTCCGGCGGCGCGGGTCGTGCTGGTCGAACGCTCGCCGGAAATGGCCGGATACGCGCATGCCACGCTCGCCCATCCCGGCAACGCGCATCTCGGCGACCGCGCGTCGGTGCTGACGGCCGATGTCATGCTGACGGGCAAGGCGCGCGGCGAGGCCGGCCTTGCCGACAACAGTTTCGACTTCGTCATCATGAACCCGCCCTTCAACGCCGCTGAGGACCGCGCCACGCCGGATCAGTTGCGCAAGCAGGCGCATGTGATGGAGGACGGGCTGTTCGAAAGCTGGATCAGAAGCGCTGCCGCGGTGGCGAAGCCACGCGGCGGGCTCGCCGTCATCGCCAGGCCCGAGCAGCTCGGCGCCCTGCTCGATGCGATCGACGGCCGCTTCGGCGATACCGAGATGCTCGCCGTCCACCCCCGTCCCGAGGCGGCGGCAATCCGGATCGTCGTCAGGGCGACGCTCGGCGCGCGCGGAAAACTGTCGATCCGCCCGCCGCTGATGCTGCACGCCGAGACAGGCAACGGGCCTGCCGAGCGGACCGAGATGATCAACAACGGACTGGCGTCGCTGTTCGGCGATTGATCATCGGCCGGCCATGCGGCATTGCCGTTGGCCGGCGAATTCCTACATGCCCACAGCAAGATGAGGCCTCATCTTGCTGCTTTTTCAGTGACCGGAGACCCCGACCTCGTGAAACGCCTCTTGAACCGCCTGCTGCCGAAGTCCTGGCGCTCCACCGTCGTCGTGGTTCCGGTCATCCGCCTGCACGGCACGATCATGGCCGGCGGCGGCCAGTTCCGGCCGAGCCTGTCGCTGGCGTCCACCGCCGGCCTCATCGAGAAGGCGTTCTCCTTCGATGCGCCCGTCGTCGCCATCTCCATCAATTCGCCGGGCGGCTCGCCGGTGCAGTCGCGGCTGATCTTCAAGCGTATCCGCGACTG
>NZ_RZOS01000327.1:0-6634 GCF_004022605.1 Mesorhizobium sp. M4B.F.Ca.ET.089.01.1.1 | reverse complement strand
GGGCGACCTTCTGCCGGAGGGCGTGCTCAACATCGTCAACGGTTTCGGGCTCGAGGCCGGCAAGCCGCTGGCGTCGTCCAACCGCATCGCCAAGATCGCCTTCACCGGCGAAACGACGACGGGCCGGCTGATCTCGCAATATGCCAGCCAGAACCTGATCCCGGTGACGCTCGAGCTCGGCGGCAAGTCGCCCAACATCTTCTTCCAGGATGTGACGGCGGAGGACGACGACTTCTTCGATAAGGCGATCGAGGGCTTCGTGATGTTCGCGCTCAACCAGGGCGAGGTCTGCACCTGCCCGAGCCGGGCGCTGGTGCATGAGAAGATCTACGACAGGTTCATCGAGCGGGCGCTGAAGCGTGTCGAGGCGATCGTCCAGGGTGATCCGCTCGACCCCGCCACGATGATCGGCGCGCAGGCGTCGAGCGAGCAGCTGCAAAAGATCCTGAGCTACTTCGACATCGGCCGCCAGGAAGGGGCCGAGGTGCTAGCCGGCGGCGAACAGAACCATCTGCCGGGCGACCTTGCCGGCGGCTACTACGTCAAGCCGACCGTGTTCCGCGGCCACAACAAGATGCGCATCTTCCAGGAGGAGATTTTCGGACCGGTGGTGTCGGTCACGACCTTCAAGGATGATGACGAGGCGCTGTCGATCGCCAACGATACGCTCTACGGCCTCGGCGCCGGCATCTGGAGCCGCGATGCGAACCGTTGCTACCGCTTCGGCCGCGCCATCCAGGCCGGTCGCGTGTGGACCAATTGCTACCACGCCTATCCGGCGCATGCGGCGTTCGGCGGCTACAAGCAGTCCGGCATCGGCCGCGAGACGCACAAGATGATGCTCGACCACTACCAGCAGACCAAGAACATGCTGGTCAGCTACAGCCCGAAGAAGCTCGGCTTCTTCTGATCGACTCCCGAGGAGCGGGGAGGGCGCGGTTCGCCGCGTCCTCCCTTCAAACAGGAGGAGGACATCTTGGACAAGACATCGCTGGGCAAAGTGTCCGCCACGCCGGAGGCAGAGGCGTTCCTCGCCGAGATCATCGCCGATCACGGCCCGGTTCTGTTCCACCAGTCCGGCGGCTGCTGCGACGGCTCCTCGCCGATGTGCTACCCGCGCGGCGATTTCATCGTCGGCGACGGCGACGTCATGCTGGGCGAGATCGGCGACACGCCGGTCTTTATCAGCGCTTCGCAATACGAGGCCTGGAAACACACGAATTTGATCATCGACGTGGTGCCGGGCAGGGGCGGCATGTTCTCGCTCGACAACGGCCGCGAGAGGCGGTTTCTGACGCGCTCGACGATCTGCGTGGTTCCCTCCGCCATCGAGAGGGATTGACCGGGCAATCCGGCAACGGCAGAAAGCCGCCATGGCCAATCTACTTCTCGTTGTCATCGGCGGCGGCATCGGCGCCGGCATCCGCCACCTGACCAATATGGGCGCCCTGCGCCTGGTCGGCCCCAACTATCCCTGGGGCACGATGGCGATCAACATCCTCGGCTCGTTCGCCATGGGCCTGTTCATCGCCGTGCTCGCGCGGCGCGGCGGCTCGAACGAAGTGCGGCTGTTCGTGGCCACCGGCATCCTCGGCGGCTTCACCACCTTCTCGGCCTTTTCGCTCGATTTCGCCACGCTTTGGGAGCGCGGCGCGACGCTACCGGCGTTCGGGTACGCGCTCGCCAGCGTCATTGGCGCGATCCTCGCCCTGTTTCTGGGTCTTTGGCTCGCAAGAAGCCTGCCTTAGGTTTGTTCATGCATGTCGTTGTCCCAAAACCGCCAGACACTTTTGGGCGACATGCATTAGTGCTATTGCCCCCGCTTCCGAAGAGGCAAAGCGAGACAAATGGCAGGCGTTGAACAGATCACGGTGGAAGCCGGCGAGGCGGGCATGCGGCTCGACCGCTGGTTCAAGACTCATTTTCCGGGTCTCGGCTTCGGCCATCTGCAGAAGCTCCTGCGCTCCGGCCAGATCCGCGTCGACGGCAGCAGGGTGAAGGCCGACACCCGCGTCGAGCCCGGCCAGACGGTCCGCATTCCGCCGCTCGAGGTCGACAAGAAGGGCGATGCGCCGCTCACCGGCCATTCGATCCGCAACCAGGGCGACGCCGATGTGCTCGCCAAGATGCTTCTGCACGAGGATGCGAAGGTCTTCGTCTTCAACAAGCCGGCGGGGCTCGCCGTGCAGGGCGGCTCCGGCGTCACCCGCAATGTCGACGACATGCTGGAGGCCTGGCGCAACCAGAAGGGCGAGAAGCCGCGCCTGGTGCACCGGCTCGATCGCGACCCCTCCGGCGTACTGGTGGTCGCCCGCACCCGCCTTGCGGCGATGAAGCTGTCGGAAGCCTTCCGGGCGCGCGAGACCAAGAAGACCTACTGGGCGCTGGTCAAGGGCGTGCCGCCGAAGCGCGAAGACAAGATCTCGACCTGGTTGATCAAGGAGCCGACGCCGGACGGCGACCGCGTGCGCATCGCCAAACACGGCGAGAAGGGCGCCGACCATGCGGTGTCCTACTACCGCGTCGTCGAGCAGGCGGCGCAATCGCTGTCCTGGCTGGAGATGGAGCCCTATACCGGTCGCACCCATCAGCTGCGCGTCCACGCCGCTCATATCGGCTGCCCGATCATCGGCGATCCCAAATATTTCGAGGCCGATACCAATTGGGATTTTCCGGGCGGCATGCAGAACCGACTGCATCTGCATGCGCGCCGCATCCTCATCCCGCACCCGGACAAGGGCGTCATCGACGTCACCGCGCCGATGCCGCCGCATATGCGCCAGAGCTGGAATCTGATCGGCTTCGATGAGCAGAGCGCGGAGGAGGAGGGGTGAGCGGCGTCACCGGCACGCTCGACCGCCGCGACGCGGTCGACATGGCGGCCGCCGCGATCATGGTCGGGCTGACCTTCTCCTGGGGGCTGAACTATGTCGCCGCCAAGGTCTCCTACGCCGGCTATGATCCCGTCTTCGTCTCGATCGCGCGCTCGATCCTCGGCGGGCTCTGCGTGCTCGGCTGGTGTCGGCTCCGCGGCATCAAGCTGTTCGAAGCGGACGGGACGCTTGTCGCCGGCATCATTGTCGGGGTGCTCTTCGGGGTCGAGTTCCTGTGCCTCTATATCGGGCTGGAATACACAACCGTTGCCCGCAACACGCTGCTGGTCAACACCATGCCGTTCTGGGTCTTGATCGGCGGTCATTTCCTGCTCGGCGAGCGCATCAATGCACGCAAGCTGGGCGGACTGGTGCTGGCCTTCTGCGGCCTTGCGGCGGTCTTCTCCGACGGCATCGTTGCCGGCAACAATGCCACACTCACCGGTGATCTGCTCAGCCTCGGGTCGGGGATCCTGTGGGCGATGACCAGCATCGTCATCAAGCGGTCGAAATTGGTCGAGACCAGCGCCGAGAAACTGCTGCTCTACCAGCTGGCTGGCGCAGCTGTCGTCGGTTTGCTGGTAATGCCTTTCGCCGGCCCGCCGATCCGCGCGGTCACCGCCTTGCCGACCCTGGCGCTGCTGTTCCAGTCTTTCTATATCGTCGCATTCACCTATGTGTTGTGGTTCTGGCTGCTCACGCGCTATCCGGCGGCCGGCCTGTCGAGCTTCGCCTTCCTGTCCCCGGTCTTCGGCGTTCTGTGCGGCGCGGTGCTGCTGAGCGAACCACCGACGGTCAGGATCTTCCTGGCGCTCGGCCTGATCGCCGCCGGCCTGATCATCGTCAACCGGCCGCGCAGGCAGGTTCCAGCGTAAGGAGTTCGACATGCGCGACATCCTCAATGACCTCGAAGCGGGAAAGCAGCTCTCCGATCCCGATCCCGTGCGCCGCGCCCAGATCCAGATGAAGACGCCGCTGCCGAAGCGCTTCTACAAGGCCGTCTCGCTCGCGCCGGTTGAGGAAGGCTTTGCCGTCCATCTCGACGGCAGGCCGGTACGCACGCCGGGCAAGGCACTGCTGGCCCTGCCAACCGAAAAGGCGGCGGCCCTGGTTGCCGGCGAGTTCGACGCGCAAGGCGAGGTCATCGACCCCGTCACCATGCCGGTCATGCGCCTCGTCAACACCGCCATCGACGGCGTCGCCAGCGATCCGCAAGCGGTGCTGGAGGATATCCTGCGCTTCGCCTCGTCCGACTTGCTCTGCTACCGCGCCGATGGCCCGCAAGGGCTGGTAGACCGGCAGAACCAGCTTTGGGACCTGGTCATCGACTGGGCGCGCAGCGCGCTTGGCGCACGCTTCCTTCTCGCCGAGGGCATCGTCCATGTCGAGCAGCCGCGCGAGACCATCGCCGTGCTCGGCGCCCATCTTGCTCAGCGCAACGAGCCGCTGCGGCTCGCCGCCATCCATGTCATGACCTCGCTGACCGGATCGGCGCTGCTGGCCATGGCTGTCGATTTCGGCGAACTCGATGGCGAAACGGCCTGGGCCGCAGCCCATGTCGACGAGGACTGGCAGATCGAGCATTGGGGCCAGGACGCCGAGGCCGTGGCGCGCCGCTCGGCCCGCAAGCGCGACATGTTGGCGGCCATCGGCCTGCTCGAGGCGCTGAAAGCCTGAGCGCAGCGCTCCGCTTTCGCACTGCACCTAATACGAAAGTCATAATCCCATCGTCGCGGTGCCTTTCGCCGGCGCTTTCTGCCACTTTTTACCTGTGGCTGCGTCTTTGAGTCTGCTCTCGGAGGAGAGGTGGACGATGGCGCGCAGCCATCGCGGACAGACGGGATCTCACGGGAGGACTTTCAATGGCAATGGCATCGACCGCCGGCGGAACAAGCCGCGGCATGACGCGGGAGGAGAAGAAAGTTATCTTCGCTTCCTCGCTCGGCACCGTTTTCGAATGGTACGACTTCTATCTCTACGGCTCGCTGGCGGCTTTCATCGGCGCCACCTTCTTCACGTCGGCGCCGGAAGCGACGCGCAACATCTTCGCGCTGCTCGCCTTCGCCGCCGGGTTCCTGGTCCGCCCCTTCGGCGCTCTGCTGTTCGGCCGCATCGGCGATCTTGTCGGCCGCAAATACACCTTCCTCGTCACCATGACGATCATGGGCCTGTCGACCTTCCTGGTCGGTCTCTTGCCCGGCTATGCCAGTTGGGGCATCGCCGCGCCGGTGATCCTGATCGGGCTGCGCATGCTGCAGGGCCTGGCGCTCGGCGGCGAGTATGGCGGCGCCGCCACCTATGTCGCCGAGCATGCCCCCGACGATCGCCGCGGCTTCTACACCTCCTGGATCCAGACGACGGCGACGCTCGGTCTGTTCCTGTCGCTGATCGTCATCCTCATCGTGCAGGGGTCGATGAGCAAGGAAACCTATGCCGATTGGGGCTGGCGCATTCCCTTCATCGTCTCCTTCCTGCTGCTTGCCATCTCGATCTGGATCCGGCTCTCGCTCTCGGAGTCGCCGACGTTCCAGCGCATGAAGGAGGAAGGCAAGGGTTCGAAGGCACCGCTCTCGGAAGCCTTCGGCCAGTGGAAGAACGCCAAGATCGCGCTGCTGGCGCTGCTCGGCCTCACCGCCGGCCAGGCCGTGATCTGGTACAACGGCCAGTTCTACGCGCTGTTCTTCCTGCAGAACGTGCTGAAGGTCGATCCGCAGTCGGTCAACATCATGATCGCGGTGGCGCTGGCGATCGGCTCGATCTTCTTCGTCGTGTTCGGCTGGCTCTCCGACAAGATCGGCCGCAAGCCGATCATCATGGCCGGCCTCGCCTTGGGCATCGTCTGCACCTTCCCGCTGTTCAAGGCACTGACCTGGGCTGCCAATCCGGCGCTCGCCACCGCGCAGCAGAACACCCGTGCGACGGTGACCGCGGCGCCCGGCGACTGCAAGTTCCAGTTCAACCCGGTCGGCACGGCGAAGTTCACGACGTCCTGCGATATCGCCACCTCGTTCCTGACCAAGAACTCGGTGCCTTACGACGTGGTCACGACGGCGGCACCTGGAACGGCCGCATCGGTCAAGATCGGCAATGAGACGGTGGAGTCCTACGACGCCGTCGCCGCCGGCGATCAGGCCAAGGCCAAGGACGCTGCCTTCGTCAAGGCGGTCAACATGTCGTTGCGGGACGGCGGTTATCCGCTGAAGCGCGCGGCGGCCAAGGTGCCGGACCAGAAGCTCGACGCCTTTGTCGCGGCCAATCCCGAGCTCAAGCTCGACGCGGCGGCGATCCGCGGCGGCGAGAAGACGACGGTTGCTGTCGACCAGGCCGTCAAAGACAAGCTGCTGACCAAGGATGAGGCGGCGGGTGCGCCCGAGATCACCGTCTACAGCATTCCGGGCGGCGGCGCGTTTGCCATGTTCGCCGATCCGGCGGCGGTGAACTGGCCGATGACCATCGGCATCCTGTTCATCCTCGTGCTGTTCGTCACCATGGTCTACGGGCCGATCGCGGCGATCCTGGTCGAGATGTTCCCGACCCGCATCCGCTACACCGGCATGTCGCTGCCCTACCACATCGGCAATGGCTGGTTCGGCGGTCTCTTGCCGGCGACGGTATTCGCGCTCAGCGCCTACAAGGGCGATATCTATTACGGCCTCTGGTACCCGGTGGTGATCGCCGCCATGTCGCTGATCATCGGCATGATCTTCGTCAGGGATACGCTGGGAACCGACCTCAACACCAAGCAGTAGGCGCTGCTCAGG
>NZ_RZOS01000326.1:1100-6639 GCF_004022605.1 Mesorhizobium sp. M4B.F.Ca.ET.089.01.1.1 | reverse complement strand
GCACGTGATCGGTCTCCAAGAGGCCGACAAAGCCGATGCATTCGCCCGTCGCCGCGATCTCGGCGGCGGCAAAGCCAAAGCCATCCTCGGCGATCCAGCCGCGAAATTCATCCATTTTGGCATCCGTCTCGGCGCGGTCGCGGCGGAACGGAAAGAATTCCATCACCTGCTCGTCAGAATTGATGCGATGGAAGAGCTCGCGATCACGATCCTCCCAGTTGCGCAGGATCAGGCGCTTGGTGCGCATCGGTTTCATCCGGCAAACTCCTCCTGGCGATAGCCTTGCAGATAGAGCAGCGCCGTCAGGTCGCCATGGTCGATGCGGACCTTGGCCTCCGCCGCCACCGAGGGCTTGGCATGCAGGGCGACGCCGGTGCCGGCCAGGCGGATCATATCGAGGTCGTTGGCGCCGTCGCCGACGGCAAGCGCGTCGGCAGGGGTGAGACCAAGCCGGGCGGCGATCTCGAGCAAGGCCTCCGCCTTGGCGGCGCGGCCGAGGATCGGCTCTGCGACCAGGCCGGTGAAACGGCCATTCTCCTCGATCAGCCGGTTGGCGCGGTTTTCCTGGAAGCCGAGCATCGCCGCGATGCGGCTGGTGAAGACATTGAAGCCGCCGGACACGAGCGCCGCCCAGGCGCCGTTGGCCCGCATGGTGCGCACCAGCACGAGGCCACCGGATGCCAGCGTCAGCCGGGTCTCGACGAGGCGGTCGACCACGGCGGTGTCGAGGCCCTTCAGCAGGGCGACGCGCTCGCGCAGGGCCGGTTCGAAGGCGATCTCGCCGTTCATCGAGCGCGCGGTGATCGCCGCGACACGGTCCTTGACGCCGATCTCGTCGGCCAGTTCGTCGATGCACTCCTGGTCGATCATCGTCGAATCCATGTCGGCGATGAGGATCTTCTTGCGCCGGCCGTCAGCCGGCTGGACGATCACGTCGACCGGGTGCGAGGCGAGCGCGGCGCGCAGGGTGGCGGCCGTTTCAGAGGCGTCCGCGGTTTCCGGCAGGACGAGATCGCAGGCGATGTCCTCGGCCAGCCAGCGAACAGCGCTTGCGCCGACCGACCGTGAGGCCATATTCGCTAGCGTGGCCGATACGGCGCGGCCTTCGGGATGGGACACAAGCGTGGCGATCAGCGGCATCGGGACTTCCGGACAGGCGGGCGAGGGCCGCGTGAAGAACGCGATCCTGATAGCCGGGCCGACCGCCAGCGGCAAGTCGGCGCTTGCGCTGGATCTCGCCGAACGACAGGGCGGCATCATCGTCAACACCGATTCCATGCAGGGCTATTCGGTGCTCGACGTGTTGACGGCGCGGCCGGGTTCCGCCGATCTCGCCCGCGCGCCGCACCATCTTTACGGCCACGTCCATCCGTCGGTCGCCTATTCCACCGGCGCCTGGCTGCGCGACGTGACGAAGCTGATCGAGGACGGCCTGCTCGCCGAACGGCCGGACGGCACGTTCGTGGAACGGCCGGTGATTTTTGTCGGCGGCACCGGGCTCTATTTTCGCGCGCTTGCCGAAGGGATTTCGGACATGCCCGAGATTCCGACGGCGATCCGCGACCGCTGGCGCTACGAACTCAAGGAACAGGGCGCCGAGAGGCTGCACCGCATCCTTATGCGCGAGGATTCGGCGGTCGGCATGCAGCTCAGGCCGACCGACGGCCAGCGCATCGTGCGCGCGCTGGAGGTGCTCGACGCCTCGGGCCGTTCCATAGCCGAATGGCAGGCGGCGCGGGGCCGGCCACTGATCGACCGCGACAGCGCGCGGTTCCTGGTCATCGAACCGGATCGCGCGGAGCTGGTCGGGCGGATCGAGACGCGGTTCGACCGCATGCTGAACGTCGGCGCCCTGGACGAGGTCAGAGAGCTGTTGGCGCTCAACCTCGATCCGGATCTGCCGGCGATGAAGGCGATCGGCGTGCGCGAGCTGCAGGCGGCGATGGCCGGCCAGTTGGGCTTCGCCGAAGCGATCGAGCGCGCCAAGATCGCAACGCGGCAATATGCCAAGCGCCAGGCGACCTGGTACCGCCATCAACTGGGTCCGGAATGGCGGCGATTGCCTGTCGCCGGCGGCGCCATGCCTGCGATCTGATCTCCGGCCGCTAATGCAATCACGAAAGTAAGACAAAAACCGGACATTCTCGCTCAGGTTGTCCTGATTAACCCTCCGTAAGGCCCTGCATGGCATAAGGAACTTTGGGTAGTTCCACGGGGAGCAGATGCGTTTCCACAAGGCGGAATCCGCATTTTTCGTCTTTATTTTCGTGATCCTGGCCGCCGGCCTGGTGACGCTGCACGCCTATGGTTTCCTGCAGGCCATCGCTACCGACCTGGACGCGGCCTCCCGCATCGAAAAGATCAAGTATCTCAACAGACTGCTGTTCGCGACCGGCGTGCTGCTGGCGACCGCGCTGTTCTTCGGCGTCTTCTTCATCTACCCGCTGATCCGCAGGCAGGCGACCGAAGAGGGCAAGCTGCGCGCCATGACGGTCTCGCTCAGCGCGCGTTCGGAAACGCTGGAGCACGCGGCGCTGACCGACGGGCTCACCGGCATGCAGAACCGGCGGTATTTCGACGACGCGCTGAAGGAATATCTCGAGGAGTTCCGTCGCATCGAAAAGCCGGTCGGGCTGATGATCCTCGATCTCGACCATTTCAAGCAGGTTAACGACACGCATGGCCATGACGTCGGCGACGAGGTGCTGAAGGCGGTCGCCGGCTGTCTGAAGGGCATGACGCGCTATCATGACGTGGTGGCGCGGCTCGGCGGCGAGGAGTTCGCCGTGGTGACGCCGAACATGGACGCCGAATTGCTGGCCAAATTCGCCGAGCGCATCCGCAAGGCGATCGCCAACATGTCGGTGCTGTCCGGCAACGTTCGCCTCAAAATCACCACCAGCGTCGGCCTCGCCGTCTGGGACCGCAAGGAAACGGCCGAGGACTTTTATCGCCGCGCCGACCGCCAGCTCTATGAGGCGAAGAGGCAAGGCCGCAACCGCGTCTGCGCCTGAAATCCCGGAGCGAACTCATGAGGCCGGCCGACTGACGCGGCCTTCTCGACTTCCGGGGCTTACGGACTTATGTCCGCTCCGCTCCGGGTTCTCGAAAGCCGCGCCATTCAATCCGGCCTGATGAATTCTCTCTCGGGATTTCTCCGAACTTCCGAAGAAGAAGAGATCAATCGTTCTGCGGGCGCATGCCGAAGGTTGCGGGCTTGAGGCCGTAGCGGGTGTCGAAGTCCTCGTCCGGCTGCATGCGCGGGGCGGCGGGCTTGCGGTAGTCCGGGTCGCCGGCCTGGCGAGCGGTGTCGACGACCTCGGCAAAGGCCATCTGCTGCTGCGGCTTCGGCACGTTGCGCAGCCGTTCGACGATCGCGGCGAGATCGACGTCTTCGCCGGTTTCGGAGGGCACCGCCTGCTCGCGCATGCCGGTGCCGGGGATGAGTTCCTGCGCCAGTTTCTCGAACTTCAGCCGCATCGTCGTCGCCACGCCTTCGCCGAAGGCGATGGCTTCCCGCTGGCCCATCGAGGACAGGAAGGCCAGCGTCGAGGCGGACGAATCGGCGATCGCCGAACGGATGATCGCCTGGTCCTGCTCGTTGGCCAGCCGCATGGCGAAAAAGGTCGAGCACTGCGACAGGATGGTCGGGTCGAGCTCGCCCGGACGCTGGGTGACGACGCCGAGATAGCAGCCGTATTTGCGGCCCTCCTTGGCGATGCGCGACAGCGCGTGCCTTGTCGGCGCGAAACCGAGGCGGGGATCGGCCGGCATATAGCGATGCGCTTCCTCGCACAGCAGCAGCAGCCGCAGCCGCCCCTCGCTCCACAGAGCGAGGTCGAACGCCAGGCGCGCCAGCACCGAGCAGACGGAATTGACCACCTCGGACGGCATGCCGGCCATCTCGAAGCAGGTCACCGGACGGCCGTGGTTCGGCACGCGGAAGATGTTGCCGATCGTCTCGTGGATGGTGTCCTCGATCAGGCGCGAGTTGAACATGAAGCGATAGCGGGGATCGGACGCCGCCGATTCGATGCGCGTCTTCAGCGATTTCAGCGTCGGGCGGTCGTTCTTGCTTTCGAGCATGCCCATGCGCTCGTCGATCTGCTTGATGAGATCGGCGATGCGGTAGGGTACCGGCGTATCGGCGGTCAGCGCGTCGCTGCCGCGCCGCAGATAGGTGCCGGAGCCCGGGTTGCGATAGAGGTTTTTGGCGGCAGGGATGAGATCGCGCAGCACATCGACTTCCTCGGGCTCCGTCTCGCGCCCGCGAAACAGCACCTCGGCGAACTCTTCCAGCCTGAACATCCAGAAGGGCAGGTCCAGCGTCTTGGAATCGACCCGGACGCAATATTCGGGCAGCGAGGCAGCGAACTCGTTGTGCGGGTCGAGGATGAGGATGCGCAGATCCGGCCGGGCCTCGATCGACTTGCGCAACAGCAGCGACACGGCTGTGGATTTGCCGACGCCGGTCGTGCCGACGATGGCGAAGTGACGCGCCAGGACATCGTCGATGGCGATGTTGGCGTCGATCGCCTCGTCCTGCGACAGCGTGCCGATGGTGATCGAATGCCGGCCGGCGAGATCGTAGACCGCCTGCAGGTCGCGGCTGCGGATGCGGTGCGCAATGGCGCCGATATGTGGATAGGTTGTGATGCCGCGGTCGAATACGGGCTTGGCGCCTGGCTCGGCGCCGTCGCGCACCTCGCCGATCAACTCGATGCTGACCTCGATCGGGTTCTGCCCCTCATTGCTCCAGGCGCGGTCCGACTTGCCGATCGCGTAAACGAGGCCGACCGTTCGCGTCGAGCCGAGGTTGATCGAGATCATCTTGCCGACGGTCCACAGGCCGGTGATCGCGCCTTCGATATCGTCGGCATAGGCGCCAATGGTGGCGCGCGCGCCATCGCATTGCACGACATTGCCGAGAATGCGCTTGTCGCTCTGCTCCCTGTTGCGACGCTCCTGCGAGGTCGCTTCTCCAACGGAGACTTCGCGTTCGACAAACATAGATGGCATGATCCCCATTCCCTCGGGATGCAACCTACACAGATGAGGTTAAGCCGGGGTGAGGTCGGATGGTGTAGGCGCCGTTAAGCCGACCGCGAAAATTCGATCGAACGCCGACTTTCATTCCGTGTCGAGTTCGCTATATTGAACGAATGAATGATATAGCGAACGACATTTCATCCAGCCTTGGCAGCAGGATACGCTCGGAACGGGCCTTGCGGGGCTGGTCGCTGGCGGAGCTCGCGGAACGCTCCGATGTGTCGAAGGCGATGCTCAGCACCATAGAGCAGGGCAAGACCAGCCCGACCGCGGCGCTGCTGGTGCGCATCGCCGCGGCCTTCGGCATGACGCTGTCGACGCTCATTGCCAGGGCGGAACTCAAGGGCGGCGGCCTGCTGCGCGAAGGCGAGCAGCCGGTCTGGCGCGATCCGGCCACCGGCTATCTCAGGCGGCACCTCTCGCCGGCTTCCGACATGCCGCTCGAACTGATCAAGGTGCGCTTGCCGGCGGGGCAGAGCGTCAGCTTTCC
>NZ_RZOS01000326.1:0-1090 GCF_004022605.1 Mesorhizobium sp. M4B.F.Ca.ET.089.01.1.1 | reverse complement strand
GCGTCCTACGCCTTCATCAAGCAGCAGATATGGCTGATCGGCGGGAGGCTCGATTTCACGGAAGGCGAAGTCGTGCACAGTCTGCGGCCCGGCGACTGCCTGGCGCTCGGCGCGCCGTCCGACTGCACCTTCCATGCGCCGGGACCGGACGCCGCCGACTATCTCGTCGCGCTGGTCAGAGGCTGACGGCATGGCTCGACGTTCCCGACGCTCGCACAATGGCGGGCCGCCGCTCGACGACTATGACGGTCCGCCCTGGGGCAAGGGCGGCGCCTACATCTTCTTCGCCTGGCAGGCGGCCCATGCAAAGGCATGGAAGGCGCCGAGCCGCGACGTCATGCTGATGCGGCTGGAGCGAGCCGAGCGGCTTGGCCTGACCTATGAGGAATACACGCTCGAGATCCTCGAGCGCGGTCGCCATCTCGGCGAAGGCGACACCGAGCGGATCGCCGAAATCCGCCGCGCAAGGAAGCGAAGGCGGTTCAGCCATCTCTCGTGACGCTGGAAACAGGTCGCCCCGCGTCATCCACGTTTATCCGAAGGGACACTCCGCGAACATGACTTCCACAGAAATCACCGTCCTCAGTCAGGACGCCGAGACGGAAAAACTGCTGGCCGCGCTTCTGGTCGAGACGGTGGCTGCCGGCGGGTCGGTGAGCTTTATGCACCCGCTGGCGCAGGATGCAGCGGAGGCCTTCTGGCGGAAGTCGCTTGCCGCCGCCGCGCTAGGCGAACGGGTGGTGCTGGGCGCATGGGATGGCGATGTCCTTGCCGGCACGGTCACCTTGCTGCTCGACTTTCCTCCCAACCAGCCGCACCGGGCCGAGATCGCCAAGCTGATGACCCGCGTCGATCGTCGTGGCCAAGGCGTGGCGACCCGACTGATGCGGGCCGCGGAAGACATCGCCGGGGAGCGCGGCCGCACCTTGCTGGTTCTGGACACGGCAAGCGAGGAGGGAGCCTCCGGTCTCTACGAGAAGCTCGGCTTCACGCTGACCGGCGAAATCCCCGACTTCGCGCTGAAGCCGCATGGCGGATTGACCGGCACGCTGATCTACTGGAAACGGATCGGCGCAAGCCTACAGAGCGC
>NZ_RZOS01000325.1:0-6641 GCF_004022605.1 Mesorhizobium sp. M4B.F.Ca.ET.089.01.1.1 | reverse complement strand
CAGAGCAGTGTCGCGCTGGCCGCTGGTCAGCACGCGGCCGACCCTGCAGCGGACCAGCGCCTCGAGCGCCTCGGCCGGGTCGCGCGTCATGTCGAAGGCGCGATGGCAGGTGACGTTGAGCGGGCCAGCCGCGCGCACCAATTCGCTCATGCGGGCCTCGTCGATGGTGCCGTCGGCATTCAGGCAGCCGACGACGACGCCGGCGACGCCGAGACCGGCAAGCGCGCTGACATCGGCAAGCATCGAGCGGTACTCGGCCTCGCCGTAGAGGAAATCGCCGCCGCGCGGCCTGACGATGACGTGGAACGGAACGGTGGCGAGCTCAAGCGCCGCGCGCACCGTGCCGAGGCTCGGCGTGATGCCGCCTTCGACCAGGCTGGCGCAGAGTTCGACCCGGTCGGCGCCGGCGGCCTGCGCGGCAAGCAGCCCGTCAATGCCTTCGACACAGAGCTCGATCAGGGGTGGCTGAGGATTCTTGCTCAAGGTGCGGTCCGTCCATGATTTTCGGCGACAGCCCTAGCATCGGGTCCGCTGCCGTGAAAGCGGCAATGATCGGTCCAGCAGGCGACGGGCGACCGGCATTCGCCAAGGCGTGCTTGACAATTCAATAACTGGCGAGTTATGAGTTAATTCATAGCCGATGGGTTATTGATCGGGGCAGGCAATGTGGCCCAAAGGCCGTCCAGCCTGCGACGGTGTCGGCGAACCAAAAGCCCTGGAGAAACCAGGAACTCCGGATGCTGAGCGCCCGGGGTTTGCGAGAACGCGACCGAAGGAGGCCATTGTGCAAGCACGACTGAAGAACCCCGTAATGCTCATCCCCGGCGCGTTGCAGGCGCTGCTGGCGCTGGACAAGTCGACCGAGGCGGCCGACGTGCCTTATGTGACGCGCAAGCTTGTCCACCTGCGCGCCAGCCAGATCAACGGCTGCAGCGTCTGCGTCGACATGCATGCGCGCGAGTTGAAGAAGGCCGGCGAGAAGGACGAGCGCATCTTTGCCGTGTCGGCCTGGCGGCAAACGCCTTATTTCACGGAGCCGGAACGCGCCGCGCTTGCGCTGACCGAAGCCACGACCCGCCTGAGCGACCGGGCCGACCCGGTGCCGGACCCGATCTGGGACGAAGCCGCCCGGCACTATGACGAAAAGCAACTGGCCGCACTGGTGGTGCAGATCGCCCTGATCAACGCTTTCAACCGCCTCAACGCCGCCACCGAGCAACCTGTCGGCGCATGGGGATGAGGGCGATTACTGGCGCAGCACCGTGTTCTTGGCGCCCTGCTCGACCTGGTCGATGACCAGCAGTTTCACCGGGCCGTCGCCGAGATTGGTGGCCTGGTGCCACTGGCCGATCATCTCAACGATGAAATCGCCGGTCTTGTAGGTGTTGCTGTTGCCGGTTTCGACATTCGTCACCTTGAGCGTTCCGGCCTCGACATAGGCGTAGCGGGGAAACGGGTGCTTGTGGATCGGCAAGGTCGCGCCCACGGCGATCTCGAAGCTCGAGACGATGACCTCGACATTCTTCTGCGGCAGCGTGATGGGCTGGCCGGACGCCGTTTGCGTGCGATCGGCGAGCGGCGTCACGACGACAGGGTTTGCGCCGCTGTCCAGAGCGTTGGCGGCGGTTGCGGACAGCGCGACGGTTAGCAGCAGCGCCGATGCCAGGACGATTCGCATGGTTCCTCCTCAGGTTTGGCGGACCATGGCGCGGCGGGCGTGCGGGCGCAAGATTCGTTGCCATCGGCGGCCTTATCAGTGAGAGGGCCAGCACAGCCTGTTGCGGCCGCAGCGGTGAGGAGTGCGAGAAATGCGGGAAGGCCGCTCAGCCGCCGCTTCGGCTCATTCTGAGGAGCCCTTTCAACGCTTCATGAGGTCACGGCTGAACCTGACCTCGTGGCCGTACGAGCCGCTCGGCAGGTCGGCGGCGGCCTGGCGGAAACTGTCTTCTATCCGTGTTGTATAACGGCCTTCATTCTGAAGCCTGTCCCACAGGACAAAGCATACCGCCAAGGCGATGACAATGAGCACCGGTCGCATCGGAAAATCTCCCTCAAGAAGTTCCCGACAAAGCGGCTGTATGATGAGCCTGCTTCAGGCGAAATACAAGCGATTGCTAATATATGGTTGCCAGCGCTTGGCGTGTGCGCCTCTCGGTGGCGCCGCGACTTGGTGATGATCAGCTGGCCGCGCTAGCCAATGATGGCCAAGCCAATGGCAATGCCCAACCCGATGGCAATGCCCATCAGGAGCTTGCCGGCGAGATTGAGGGCGATGGCGCGGACGTTGGCGCGCACATCACTATGGGGCTGTGCCACAGCCCTTGTCAGGTCATCGAAAGTCGCTTCCACGGTTGCCACCCTGCGATCTTTTCAGGGTAAGCCTAAATCATATCCTCGGTTATGTGAATCCCCCTTTTGTTCTATGGCAGCAAGCCACAGAAGGCGCCGGGAGGCGCATCTCCGCCGCAGGCCAAAGCCGCTTAGCGCGCGCTCGCCCGGCGCGCGGTGGCCGGCCCGGGGCCGCGCATATAGTGGAGCTCCGGCCGGTAGCGCGGATGAACGAATTCGCGAAAGGCCGATGCCAACCGAATGAGTGCTAGCCCAAGGGCGGTGACCGAGAGCACCGCAAGAGGGCCGAACATAAGTTTATGCGACATCATTGTCCCAACCTCAGATGCCGGTGTCGATATGGAACAGGTCTTTTCGGCCGGCATGACTGACGTTGTGGCAGCAAGAACCGTGCCACCCTTGCCCGGCGCACGATTTGCCGCCTGGGCCGACGCACGCCGGCGTCTCGGAATGGGTCATTTGCTGCTGGCACCACAATTGCACTGCCAGCAATGCCGGGTTGTTGGGACCGGCAATAGGGGCGTTTGGGGGCCTCGCCGCTCCGCGAATGGAGCGGCGAGGTTTCTGCTTTTCCGGCCGGGCCTTCTGGCAACGCGACATGTTCCGACCGGTTGCTGGTGTCGATCGGCACTAGGAATTCGAAGTCGTTGAGCCCGTCCCCACCATCGAGCCGCCAGGCGGCGGCGCCGCCCGTCCGTAGGCCCCTCACGCCCCGGCGGCCTCATGGTGAGCGGGCCTTTTTGGTCGGGGCCATCGGAACAAAGAGCGCGTCTGTCTGGTTTCGGGTGAGGGAGAGAAACCTGATGCCAGATCAAACCAAAGAGCGGCCCCCGCCGAAACCCGACCACAAGAAGCCACCGGTGCATCCCCGCGACAAGGAATCATCATCGCCCGAGCCTGATCATGTCGACCCACCGCCGCGAGATGTGCGTGAGGCACCGTCACCAAATCCAAACGGGAATAAGAATGGTTGACCGGATCGGGCGATGAAGGGCTGGAGCGGTTGCGGCCTTTGGATATGGACGCATGCGTGGCTGCCTGGCCATACTGGCTGCGCAGCTTCCGCCTAAGTCTTTGAAAAAACTTGGCTCCCCGGGCCGGGCTATAGGAGCCAAATCGAACCGTGTGGGGAACCCATAATTATCTCAACGATACCAATGCTTTGCGCCGTATCCCTTTGTCGATCACGTTCCGTTATTGTGGACCTCATGCGGTGCAACTGTGTACCGCGCGGCCATCATAGTCGAGGAGAAGACGGGCGCAAGGGGCCAGCGGTTCACTCGAAGGGTCCGACTGGGTCGGTCTCCGCGCTCCGGGTGAACGTCCGCATGCGAGCATTCACGTCGTCTAGGTAGCCTATGCTCGTTTCCAGTACCGTCTCACAGACCGAGAACTGATAGGGGGAGGGAGTGCTGAATGATATCTCCTGTTCGTCAGCTCGCATGAAGCTGACCGGGTGGGAATGAACCCAGTTGGATAGGTACGACTGATGGAATTCAAATACGTCAACGTTCCATCCGGCCTCCCGAGCCGCGCCCCTCGAACCATCAATAAATACCAACTGGCCGTTACCGAGTTTCTTGGCCCTCTCCGGGTCGTAGCCGAGCTTGGCTGCAAGGTCCTCTATCTTGCTTTTCAGCCTCTCCTTTGCTGCGTCATAGTTCTCAAAGAAGGCCGTATCTCTCGGCTGGCCGGCAAGCTCTATCGCTGTCAAAAACCTCTTTCGCGTCGTGAGGTCGTGGAGGAAAAGAATTTGTCGTCGCAGGTCCCACTCATCAGCGGTCAGCGACGGCTCCGAGATGTACTTCGTCATGAGTGAAGCGTCGATAATGGCGCGGCCGAGGGTGGCTATGGAGAAGTGGTCCAAAAGTGTCTCGCCATTCTCCACGGCCTGATACTTCTCAAAGATCACCATCACTGACAGGCAATGCGAGATCAATTTCGCAAACACAAAGAGCGCCCTGTTCTGGCGACCGGTATGGACCACCCCTATTGCGCTGTCGGATACGGTCACGGCGTCCTCTACGACAGCATCGAATCTGTCGAGGGTCGCTAACATGGAATTGAGCGCCGCCGCGCGGGCCTCGTTCTCCTCGTTCAACAGCCACCCCCCTTGCCGCGGTTCCCAATCGGTAGGGACATACTTCTAGATGGGGCGACGCTCAACAGTAGGTCGCGATGGTCCGCGCAACAAGCCGAAGCAACTGTCGAGCGGGGAGCTGGAGCAATTCATGAAGGCGGCCGAAGCGCTGCACCACAGCATCGTAGGCCCCTTATATCGCCCCAGTGCGACCACTACAGGTCCCTTCAGGATTTGCATGAGGGGCTGCTGAAGGCCGTGCGAGAGGTCACCGGGAAGGAAGTCGCGTTCATCCAGTGGGACGGGGCCGGTGGCGCCAAAAGGGAGCAGTTCGGGAGGGAAGCAGAGGCCCCGCGCTCCTCCGTGAGAGAGCTATCCCCCGCCCGTCCGCTGCGGTTTTGCCGTGTCGGCGAGATAGGCGACCGCATCAATGAGCGTGTCGAACTCGGCGCTCTCCAAAATAGCTTTTTGTGTCGGTGACGTTTCGGGTATCAGGACGTTGATTTCGTTCAACATGTTTCTAAGCATGTCGAGCGCAACCCAATCCGCGTGAAGTTTTCGATCTGGGTACTTTTTAAGATTGGCCCCAACGGCATCTGCGGTGTTGGAGAAGTGGGCAATCAATTCACCAAGGCTGCTGCCTGGATGGGCTCCTAGTGCCAAAATGTGCGTCGATTTTTGGCCGTCTGAAGCAGCCATTGGTTTCATCAAATAGGTGCTCAAGAATTCCCTGAAGCCGTCGATAAGAGCGTTTAGATGGCGATCCGCGTCCGCACGGACGATTATCTCTGTTTGCGTCCTGATGTAAGCCGCTTGGTTTCGCGCCTCTGCGGCCTGTTCCTTGGCGACTTCGCGGTTTTGCTCAAACTCTCTTCTGGTCAGTTGCAGCTCTTGTCGCTGCAACGCAAGTTCCTGCGACTGCACCATCGTTGCGACGAACAGCCATAGGAACGCGAGTGGCGCAAACAAGCCTGCTAGCCCGTCCGCGAACTCGTTCAATTTCATACCGGGCTTAATATCGACCAAGCTTGTTGGCCCTGACGTTATCCATGCCAAAGCGACGAGGACGAAATATGCGCCCGTGAAAGCAAAGCCTAGCCTCACCCAACCGGAAGTTTTGCTGCTGGTGGATGATCCAGCCTCCTTAATCTCGTCTGCCATCAAACACCCCAAACCCTGGGCTCATGCCCGCATCAGTGCATATTAGGTCGCGACTCATATGTGCGGAGCCAGAGACCCATTGAGGCCAGTTGGATCATGGCGAAGAAGTTGTCGGCCAACTTGTCGTAGCGAGTGGCAATGCGGCGGAAATGCTTCAGCCTGGAGAAGAAGCGCTCGATAAGGTTGCGCTCGCGATAGAGCCGCTTGCTGAAGCACGGCTTCCACTTACGGTTGGATTTTGCGGGGATATTGGGCGTGGCGCCCTGCTCCTCGATCAATGTGCGGATGCAATCAGCGTCGTAGGCCTTATCTGCGAGAACGATCGTGTGCGGTCCAAGATGGTTGAGCAATTCGTTGGCGATCTGACCATCGTGCGCCTGACCAGCGGTCAAGCCGAGGCGGATGGGAAGCCCTTGCGTATCGACGACGGCATGTATTTTCGTGGTAAGCCCGCCGCGCGATCGACCGAGACAGTGATCTCGATCCCCCCTTTTTGCTGTCGCAGCCTGTTGGTGCGCCCGGATTGATGTGCTGTCGATCATTTGAATGTTGCTGTCGTATGCTGCCGTGATTGCATCCATCATGCGGCCCCACACGCCCGCCTTTCGCCAGCGCACAAAGCGATTGTAGCTGGTCGTGCGCGGGCCGTAGCGCTCTGGCAGATCGCGCCATGGCGCACCGGATCGCAGCACCCAGAAGATGCCGTTCAGCACGCGGCGGTCATCGACGCGTGGCACGCCACGCGATTTGTTGGGGAGAAGCGGCTCGATCACGCTCCACTCGAAGTCGGTCAGGTCATATCGGCTCATGCGAAGCCTGAATCAGATTCCGCCGCAATATGAAAGCCGCCAGTCGGACCCGTAGCGGACGATGCACTGCTAGTTTTTGGAGGGCTTTGTGTTAACTTGCCTTCATGACTTGGGGGCGAGCTATGGACCAGACGTCTGCAGAAAACATCGTTTGCACGTCTATCCGTGCTGTTGCTTTGCTCAATCAACTCGTCCGTGAACTGCAAGCCACCTTGCCAGAGGACGAATTTGAGCTTCAACGG
>NZ_RZOS01000324.1:0-6645 GCF_004022605.1 Mesorhizobium sp. M4B.F.Ca.ET.089.01.1.1 | reverse complement strand
CATGGGCTATGTCAACACAGAGCACGCCAAGTCCGGAACAAAACTGTTCGCCGATGTGCGCGGGACGAAAATCCCGATCGATATCAACCCCTTGCCCTTCACACCTCATCGCTACCGCAAAGGATAAGTCCCGATGGCAAAGACCTATTTCACCGAAGACCATGAATGGCTGCGTGTCGAAGGCGGCGTCGCCACGGTCGGCATAACCGACTATGCGCAAGAGCAGCTCGGCGATCTCGTCTTCGTCGAATTGCCGGAAACCGGCCGCAAGCTGACCAAGGGCGACACCGCCGTCGTGGTCGAGTCTGTCAAGGCGGCATCCGACGTGTATGCGCCGGTCGACGGCGAGATCACCGAGGCCAACAGCTCGCTGTCGTCGGACCCTTCGCTGGTCAATTCGGCCGCCACCGGCGACGGCTGGCTGTGGAAGATGAGGCTTTCCAACGAAAGCCAGCTCGAAGGCCTGCTCGATGAGGCCGCCTACAAAGCCCATATCGGCTGAAAAGCAGGATAGTTACGATGACCGCAGCACCATACCCCTTCTCGGCCCGCCATATCGGCCCCGGCCTCAACGATGTCCGAGCGATGCTGGCCGTGATCGGCGTTCCGTCGGTCGAGACGCTGATCAGCCAGGCCGTGCCGAGATCGATCCGCCTCGACCTGCCGCTGACCCTGCCCGCGCCGGCCAGCGAAGCCGAGGCGCTGGCCGAATTGTCTGCGACGATGGCGAAGAACAAGGTGCTGAAGAGCTTCATCGGCACCGGCTATCACGGCGTCCACGTGCCGCCGGTCATCCAGCGCAACCTGTTCGAGAACCCGGCCTGGTACACCGCCTACACGCCCTACCAGGCCGAGATCAGCCAGGGCCGGTTGGAAATGCTGTTCAACTTCCAGACCCTGGTCACCGAATTGACCGGTCTGCCGGTGGCGTCGGCCTCGCTGCTCGATGAGGCGACAGCCGTCGCCGAAGCCGTCGGCATTGCGCTGCGCCATCATCGCGACAAGCGCACCAAGGTGGCGCTCGCCGGCACGCCGCACCCGCAGACGCTGGATGTCGTGCGCACCCGCGCCGAGCCGCTCGGCACCGAGGTCGACGGCGAGACGATCGACGACAACACCGCCGCTCTGCTCGTTTCCTGGCCCGACACGTTCGGCGTCTATGGCGACCACAGGGCGGCGATCGAGAAAGCCCGCGCCACCGGCGCGCTGGTCATCTTCATCGCCGATCCGCTCGGCCTGACGCTGACCGACACGCCAGCCAAGCTAGGGGCCGACATCGCCGTTGGCCCGATGCAGCGCTTCGGCGTGCCGATGGGTTTTGGCGGCCCGCATGCCGCCTATTGCGCCGTTTCCGACAAGTTGACCCGGCTGATGCCTGGCCGCCTCGTCGGCCAGTCGACCGACAGCAAGGGGCGTCCTGGCTACCGGCTGGCGCTGCAGACGCGCGAGCAGCACATCCGCCGCGACAAGGCGACCTCCAACATCTGCACCGCCCAGGCGCTGCTCGCCAACATGGCGACCGCCTATGCGATCTGGCATGGTCCCGCCGGCCTGCAGGCGATCGCCGAGCGCATCCATGGGCTCGCCAGCCGCCTGGCCGCCGGCTTAACCGCATCGGGCGTTTCCGTGCTCGGCGCCAGCCGCTTCGACACGGTGACGGCCGAAGTGAAGGGCAAGGCGAAATCGATCGCCGCCGCCGCCGAGAAGATCGGCCGGCTGCTGCGCGTCATCGACGTCGACCATGTCGGCGTCGCCTTCGACGAAACCTCGACCGAGGCCGACCTCGAGGCGATCGCCGCGCTGTTCGGCGCCAAGGCCGCCGCGGCGGCCGATCGCACCGTGCCGGGTAAACCGCGCGGCAAGGAGTTTTTGACCCAGCCGGTCTTCCACGAGAACCACTCCGAGACCGACATGATGCGCTTCCTGCGCCGGCTGGCCGACAAAGACCTTGCGCTCGACCGCGCCATGATCCCGCTGGGATCCTGCACCATGAAGCTCAACGCTGCGGCCGAAATGATGCCGGTCAGCTGGCCTAGCGTCGCCAACCTGCATCCCTTCGCGCCTGCCAGCCATTCGGCGGGGTATCGCGCCATGGTCGGCGAACTGGAGGGCTGGCTGTCGGAGATCACCGGCTTCGACGCGGTCAGCCTGCAGCCCAATGCCGGCAGCCAGGGCGAATATGCCGGGCTGCTCGCCATCCGCGCCTATCACCGCTCGCGCGGCGAAAGCCATCGCACCGTATGCCTGATCCCCTCCTCCGCGCATGGCACCAATCCGGCAAGCGCGGCGATGGCGGGAATGAGCGTCGTCGTCGTGCGCTGCCTGGAGGACGGCAATATCGACATGGACGACATGAGGGCCAAGGCCAACGAGCATTCCAAAAATCTTGCGGCGCTGATGTTCACCTATCCCTCGACGCATGGCGTTTACGAGGAAGGCGCGCGCCACCTCTGCGCCCTCATCCACGAACATGGCGGCCAGGTCTATTTCGATGGCGCCAACCTCAACGCCCTGGTCGCCCTTGCCCGTCCCGCCGATATCGGCGCCGACGTCTGCCATATGAACCTGCACAAGACCTTCTGCATCCCGCATGGCGGAGGCGGCCCCGGCGTCGGCCCGATCGGCGTCAAGGCCCACCTGAAACCCTATCTGCCGGGTCATGTCACTGAAGGCTCTGCGCATGCGGTGTCGGCAGCACCCTTCGGCAGCGCGTCCATCCTGCCGATCACCTGGATGTACATCCGCATGATGGGCGCTTCCGGCCTGAAGCAGGCTACCGAGACCGCCATCATCTCGGCCAACTATGTGGCGACGCGGCTCGCGCCGCACTTCCCGCTCCTCTACAAGGGCAGGCACGATCGCATCGCGCACGAGTGCATCCTCGACACCCGCGTGCTCAAGGAGAGCGCCGGCATCAGCGTCGATGACATCGCCAAGCGCCTGATCGACTACGGCTTCCACGCGCCGACCATGTCGTTCCCGGTCGCCGGCACGCTGATGGTGGAGCCCACCGAGTCCGAGCCCAAGCGCGAGCTCGACCGCTTCTGCGAGGCGATGATTGCCATCGCCGGCGAGGCGGCCAAGGTGGCGAAGGGCGAGTGGCCGCTCAACGACAACCCGCTGGTCAACGCGCCGCACACCGCGGCGGAGGCGCTGGCCGGCGAGTGGTCGCATCCCTATTCGCGGCTGGAGGCGGCCTATCCCGCCGGCGATGCCGACACGTCGGCCAAATACTGGCCGCCGGTATCGCGCATCGACAATGTCGCCGGCGACCGCAACCTCGTCTGCTCCTGCCCGCCGCTGTCGGAATATCTGGGCGCCGCCGAGTAGCCTGGCCGGCAATCAGGCGGAACGCAGGGCCGGCCCGCCGGCCTTGCTCTCCTTGTCGAGGACGAGCACGCGGTTCCGTCCGGCGTGCTTGGCGGCATAGAGCGCCTTGTCCGCCTCGGCCAGCACTTCGTCCAGGCTGCTGCCGCCGGCCGCGCCAAAGCCGATGCCGCCACTGACGGTGCTTCGCAACGGACCGCGCGGCGTCGGCACGACCTCGGCGCCGAAGGCGACGCCGATCTTGCTGGCAAGATCGTAAGCTTTCTCTTCCGTCATGCGCGAGATGACCAGCGCGAACTCCTCGCCGCCCAGGCGGAAGGCGTCGACGCCGTTCCTGCCGTACTTCCTGATGATCGCGGCGAAGCGGCACAAGACCTTGTCGCCGACCGGATGGCCGAACAGGTCGTTCGTCCTCTTGAAATGGTCGAGGTCGAACATGACGACCGCCATGAACGGACCGAAGGCGCGCTCGCCGTAGAGCGAGTTCAGCGCCCGCCGGTTCATCAGCCCTGTCAGCGGATCGGTCAGCGTCTCGGCCTTCAATTCGATCTGCGCCTGCAGGTGATGCAGCGAAAGCGTCAGCGCGCCGAGACCGGTCATGCAGGCGACCGCCACGACGGTATTCAGCCGCTCCGCCCAGTTATCGGGCGCCACGCCGAGCACCCATTGTCCATGGATCGCCAGCATCGCGCCGCATAGCGCGAAGGACACCGCACAGGTACCGCTGAGAAACGAGACGACCAGCAGGATCCGACGATCGTGACCGCCCTTGGTCCAGAACATCACCCCGATCACGGCGAGCAGCGCCGTGACGGTCGTATAGGTGATGATGAAGCCGACACCGTCAAAGCCGAGATAGGTCACGAGCGCGCAGACGGCCATGGCCGTCACCGTCGGCACAACGACGCTGCCCTGGTTGCCGACACCCAGATATTGCATGGCTGACAGGCAGATGATGAGGAAGCCGAGGCTGAGCAGCGCCAGCACCGCCTGGCAGAGCCAGGGGTTGGGCTCCTTGGTGTACTGCCAGAACAGCACGACATGCGCGACGAGCACGAGGATGCCGCACGCCACCGTCAGCACGAAGCGCGCCCGCGGAGCGGTGAACCAGATCGCCAGCATGGTTATGCTTAGGCACGTGCCCGACAGCGCCGCCGCGAGCAGGAGCGAACTAAAATCCAACATTCTTGAGCGCAGCCTCTTGGGAGTCGTCGGTTGCACCCCCATTCTAGGTTAACGGCGGCCCGCCGACACCGTTTTCCGCTAACCTTTCAGCCCTACTTTCAGACAAGGTTTACAAAGCGTCCACTACTTAGCAGGGCAGATACGAAGACTAGGAACGTTATGGTTTAGATTGGAACAGTTCTGTTGCGACCCCGTGTCGATTCCTCCCAAGGAGGACGCACGCCGATGTTGTGCTGCGGGCAAGCCAGCGGACGAGGCGGGCCGTCCGCCAGCGCGAAACCAACCGGCGAATAGCCGGTCAATTCGAGCGGGACGACCCAGTCCAGTCTGGTAAGGCCTCTAGCTCTTGTTCAGCAGTGCCAGATTGGCGTCGACGACGGTCTGGTCGGCCATGTGGGCCTTGGCCTCGAGCAGCAGGACTCTGGCCTTCTTCTTGTTGCCGCGCAGCAGCTGCGAATAGCCCATATTGTTGACGATCTGCGGTTTGCGCCCGGCGACCTTCAGGAGCTGGTCGTAGGCGCGGTCGGCGAAGTCGAAACGGCCGAGCTCGTCATAGGAAGCGGCGAGCCCCATCCACGCCTCGGCATTGTCGGCCTTGAGCTCGACCGCCTTGCGGAAATGCTTTTCGGCAAGGCCGTAATTCGCTTCGCGGAACTGCGCCTTGCCTTCCGCCAGGTCCGACGCGCTGACGTCCTTGGACGTCGGCTGGATCGCGGTCGTCTTGGTCGTGTCGACGGCGTTGTTGGTCGTGCAACCGGTGATCATCAAGACGGCTGCCAGTGCGGCCGCTGCCGTGGGAAGTCTGTGACGCATGCCCCTGCCCCATCGCCCGATTTGCCGGGTCGTTCTTCAGGAAGCACTCTACAAGAGGGCGATTAACCTTCGGTGCCGAAACGCGCCTAAGAATTGGTTTCGAACAAAGGTCCAATTCGACCCAAGGTCTGTTGAGACTCAGGTCAGGCCGAGCCGGAGTCGGAGACGGGCGCGAAGCGACCAAACTAGGCGGATTCCGAGAACCGGCGCGGAGCGTAAACCTTAGTGCGCCGTCATTTTGACGATGATGGGAATGATGGCGATCATCAGCACCACGGGCAGGATGCACACCGTCACCGGCACCGACATCTTGGCTGGCAAGGCATGCGCCTTTTCCTCCGCGAGCGACATGCGCTTGTGGCGCATTTCGTCGGAGAAGACGCGCAGCGCGCCCGACAGGCTGGTGCCCAACTCCTTCGACTGCTGCAGCAGCGTTGCGAAGGAGCGCACCTCATCGAGGCTCAAGCGATCGGCGAGCGCCTTCAGCGCGTCGTCGAGGCTGCGGCCAGCCCTCAGTTCCAGCGAAACCAGCTGCAGGTTCTGGCTCAGCGCCGGATAGGTCTTGGCGAGCTCCTTGGAGACGCGCTCGATGCCGGCCTCCATGCTCATGCCGGCATCGGAGCAGACGATCATCAGGTCCATGAAGTCGGGAAAGCCATTGCGGTATTCGCGCATCTTCTCCCGCACCTTCTGGCTCAGCACCAGGCCGGGCAGGAAGTAGCCGGCGGCGCCCGAAAGGATGACGAAGCTCCAGCGGCTGGTCATGGTCGAATCGGCGCTGGCCATCCAGTGGTTGACCAGGAAGGCGCCGAGAGCCAGACCGATGAAGGCCGCGAAGCGGATCAGGAAGAAGGTGCCGATCGCGCGCGGTTCCATGTAGCCGGCCTGGATGAGCTTCATGCGCAGCCGCGCGACATTTTCCGGGTCGCTCTTGGCGTAGAATTCCTGCGCCCGCTTTACCGCCTTCTCGCGCACCGCGTTGGAATTCTTGCGCGGCGCCGGTTCGGCCTGTTCGACGGGTTTGCTCGCCTCCTCGACCTTCAGCCGGCGCTTGACCTCGTTGCGGTCGCCCTTGGCAACGACCAGCGGCCAGGCCACCGCGCTGCCGCCGAGCAGGAGCAGCAGCACTGCCACCGGCATCAGCGAGGTCGGCGCGAGCGAGGCGAGGAATTCGATCACGCGCTGCATGTCAGAACCGGAAGTTCGACATCTTGAACATGATGGCGTTGCCCAGCATCAGCCAGGTTATCGAGCCGCCCAGCAGGTACCAGGTCTTCGCTTCGCCCCACACCTCGCGATAGAACCGCGGCATCAGCACCA